>VEPF01000004.1 GCA_012027055.1 Gemmatimonadota bacterium
TCCTCAACTTTGCTGTTGGTCAGCCTCTTCTGATTCGAGCCGTCCGCGTTCATGACGTAGATCTGGAAGCTGTATGGGCCGGCGTCACGATCGCTCTTGAAGGCGATCTTGCTGCCATCGGGTGCCCAGGACGGGGAACGGTCCTGCGCGGCGTTGTTGGTCAGCCTCGTCACATTCGAGCCGTCCGCATTCATGACGTAGATCTCGAAACCACTATCACCGCCGCCGGGACTGTCGACGCGGAGGCTACCGAAGGCGATCCTGCGGCCATCCGGAGACCAGGCCGGAGTCTCGTCCCACATGCCGTCGTTGGTCAGGTTCGTCAGGTGCGAGCCGTCAGCGTCCATGACGAAGATGTCAGAATTCGCCGTGAAACCGACCTTGAAGGCGATCTTGCTCAGCGTCGTCACAGTCTGAGTGAAGTACTGCGTGCCCACGCCGGTGGTCGCATCCACCGCCCGGACGGCGATTGTGTTGAGCCGGTTCGCGCCGCCCCCAATCGTCCAGATGTCCCGTGCCACGCCTTTGCCGTTGGTGATTCCCGCTCCGCCGAACATGCTGCCGCCACCCGCCAGCACGTTGAAGTTGAGCAGGAGGTTCGGGTAGGGCCGCCCACCATCTCTCCCGGCCGTAGCCGTCACGGGGATCATCGTGCCGCACCCGACGTAATCCGACGTGGCGGCGCCCCCGCTGACCTGGACCGGCCCGGGATCCGATGGGACCAGTGGATTGTCGGCGCAGCCGCCGAGGGCCGGGAGCAGCAGGGCCAGAATGGCAAGATTGCGACGCAGCATCGCTGCCTCCAGGAAGTAGTCAGGACGCGCGAGCATGGGGCGGAGGGCCGGGCACGCATTTGCGCGGGGTCACGCGCGGCGACACGCGCGAAAGGCTCCGAATCTCCAATCTGTTGTCGGGCGAGATACGAAAACGTTACAGGCGGGAGTCCAGCGTATTGGTGATGATCACGAAGGGTGCCCAGAAGACAGGATTCGCGAAACCCGGCTGGGCTCTCAGCTCGAGCTTGGCCGCGCGCAGTGCCGCCGCCGAGCCCTGCCCGGCGGCCAGTGCCCGGTAGTAGGCGGCCATCAGCGGGGCGGTGGCGGAGCCGATCGGCCAGAGCGTGGCCACCGTGGACGCGGCGCCCGCGGCCAGGAGCGCGCGGCTCAGGTTGAGTACACCTTCGCCGGCAAGCAGCCGGCCGGCGGCGGTTTCGCAGCCGCTCAGCACGACCAGCCGGCCGGTGAAGTCCATGGTCGTGATCTCCGCCGCCATGAGGCCATCGCCGCCTCCGGCTTCCGGCTCGAGATGCAGCACCGCGTGCAGCGGTTCGAGCTCGTTCGGCTCTGCGTGCACCGCCAAATGGACCACGGTTGCGGCCGGCAGGGCCAGGCGCAGGCCCGCCTCGGTCGCCGCGGCGCCCTGCAGCACGGTCGGCATTGCCGGCGCCAGGGCACTGACGATCGCGCGGATTTCTTCCTCGCTGCCCGGTGCCGGGCGAGTGCTGGTGGCGCCAATGACCAGCACATGGTCCATGCGTGGGGGCGCCGCTCTCCGGAGGGTCGCTGCAAGCGACGGCAGCAACATGAGTTCGTGCGTGTCCAGCAGGAACACCGGTGACGGGCCGCCATCGGACGCGAGCACGTCGAAAGGCAGCAAATGCAGCTGGCCGTCAGGGACCAGGTACAGCCGCCGTTTGCCGCGCAGCGCATCCGCGAGCGACCGGAGCAGCACGTCGTACAGCCACCGCGAGGCATCCAGGTCGAGCCTGGCTCGCCCTACGTCGAGCTGATTGCCGAGCCTCGGTTCCAGGGCCATACGCAGCGCCCGGGCCGCGCGGCCGATTGCGGGCGCGCTGGCGGGCAGCCGCGCCAGACGGACCTGATCGCGCGTGATCACGAGCGCCGCGGCGGCGGTATCGAGCATGGTGTAGTCAACGATCGCCTCCTCGGGAGCCAGGGCACGCTGCAGCCGACCGAGCGAGATGGTCTCACCTCCGCGCACGGTTTCCGTGAGGGTGCGCGCCTTCCGCCTGGCCGACCACGCGGCGAAGCGCGCGGGTGCCTGCGGCCCCGCCGCAGTGAGGATCAGCGAGAGGGCGCGGTTGGAGATGCCGACGCGCGCGGCGCGATAGCTGGCGCGGGACGGCTCCGAGCTGAGCGAGTGCGCGATCGAATCGCTGGTGAGGTCGGCGCGGCCGTACGCGGCGAGGGCGGCCGAGACGTCGCCGAGCAGCGCGTCGGCATCACCTTCCATGCGCCACAGGTCGGCCACGAGCCCTGGCACCCGCATGTGCTGGGCTGCGGCACGGGCTTGCCGCAAGCCCGCCAGTGAACCGTGCGCGGCCGCGCGAGCAGGTCGTGCGGCGATGCGAGAGAGCTCGGCGAGCGCGCGTGCGTGAACGCGCAGGTCCTGCAATCCCAGGCGCTCCCCTGCGGCGGCCGCTTCGAGGGCCAGGCGCGTCGCCTCGGCTGCGTGCCCCGCGCGCAATTCGGTGGCGGCCTGATCCTGCGTCAGTGCCGCCCAACTCCCCAGTTGGCCGCGCGCGGCGGCGCGGGCGCGGGCGTGCTCGTAGAGGACAGTGGCCTGGGGCAGATTCCCGTTCGCAGCCACCACCCCCGGTAGCAGCGGCACCGCCTCGGGATTCCGCTGCTCGTCGAGCCAGTCATCGTGCAGGCGGGCCCAGCGCTGAGCCTGCAGGCTGTCGCCGCGCAATTCCGCCATTCGGATGAGTCCGGGTAGCGCCCGCAGCGGACTGCTCCCGCTGTCCCACTCGCGCTGATAGTACTGCGTGGCCTTGTCCAGCTGGCCGCTCAGTTCGTAGTACTCGCCCGCCCAGAGAAACTCGCGTTGCTGGCGGTCCGTGCTGCGCACCATCTGCCGGAAGCGCGGCTCCGCAGCTGCGAGGCGTCCCCGGCGCTGATAGAAGAGCGCCAGGTCGCGATAGGCGACGATCAGGGTCGGACACTCGCCGGTGGTTTCGGCGCGCGCAATGAAGCGGACGGCCGCGGTCTCCGCGCGCACGTCGTCGCCCCGGCCCTCGTAGAGGTGCAGCAGGTTGTGCTCCACCTCCATGGGCAGGTAGGCCGGCATGTCCCCGGGCAGTGCGCGCGCCCGCAGCAGGTCGCGCTCGCCGGCCGCCAGCTCGCCCTGCTTCACCAGGGCGCGCCCGCGGCGCATCAGGGCCAGGCCGAGGGTGGTGGTGTCGTTGAGCGCAACCGCGCTGGCGATCGCCTGGCCGAGCAACGGGACGCTGCCAGCCAGATCGCCCGTGTCCAGCCGGCGCAGGCCTTCGTTGTACTCCCAGGTCAGCCGGGCATATGCGTCTCCGTGCGCGCTGGCCTCGCGCTGGAGGTCGAGGCTGAGCGCCAGCGCCTGCCGGGCATGCTCCCGTTGCGCGGCCGCGACGGTATCGGCAGTGAGCTCGGCTTCCGTTCCGTGCAGGCCGAGGGAACGGCCGAACTCCCACAGCACGCCGGCCCCGGCCGAACGGGCGTACTCGAGGCCCTTGCGCTCGGCCGCCAGCGCCTCGGCATGCCGCCCGAGTCGGTGCGCGGCAAGCGCGCGCATACCGTACGCCCGGGCCCGCACGACGGGATCCTGGCCGGGCTTGAGCCGCACCCCGGCGACCGCCCACAGGTCATCGTCAAAACGGAGGGCCGCCAGCATCTCCAGCTGCAGGGACTGCAGGCCGCTCGATGTGGGCAGCACCTTCAGCGACTGTGCCAGCTGCCGGCGCAGGCGGTCCCGGTCCATGCCCTGCTGGGCGTTCAGGTCGTGCAACACGGCACACACGTCGGCCGGGTTGCGCACCTGGGCCACATCCATGCGCGGCCGGCAGAAGCCCAGGCGTTGTACGTTGAGAGACTGGATGCAGGTGCGCAGGCGAGGATCGGCCATGGCGGCCGCCGAGCGCGCCACCTGCGCGTAGAGTGCCGGGGGCGCAAGTCCGGCCATGCCGGCGCCGTAGCTGAAGTAGGGATCGAGGTAGTTCGGATCCGCGCGCAGCGCGGCGATGCTTTCCCGGGCGTAGGCTGCCAGCTCGGCGCGGGCCAGGTGCTGCTGCGCGCGCTGGAAATGGCGACGCGCCGCGTGCTCGGCCGGGTCCGGCCGATTGCGCCGGGCCACTACCACCGCGCCTGATCCTCCCGCCAGTAGCAGAAGGATCAGCGCGACGGCGGCGCGTTTCACCGTCCCGCCTCCCGCACGCGGATGCCGAGCTCCTTCGCCGTGCGGCCCAGCGGCGTGCGGTCGGTCTCGATCTCCCGGAGCTGTGCGAGCGCGCTGTCCGGGCGCGCGAGCTGGAGCCAGGCCTTGGCCAGGTAGAAGTGCGCCTCCGCGACGTAGGGGTTGGGAGCCCGGCTGAGCACGCCGTGCAGCGGCGCCAGGGCGTTCTGGGCGCGGCCGCGCAGGAGTCGCGTCACGCCGAGGAAGAAGAAGACTCCCGGCTCGGCGTCGTCGGTCGCGGCCCGCGTCAATTGTGCCTCGGCCTGGGCAAGATCACCCCGCCCGTACGCGGCCAGGGCCGAGTCCACCACCAGGAGCGCGCCCTCTGCGGCCCGGGTCGGGATGCCTTTATATGGCGCGGCGGTATCGACCCGACCGAGAGAGGCATAGGGATTCCGCGGCAGCAGCAGGAGCAGGACGGCGGCCGCCGCCAGGAGCGGAATTGCGATCAGGGCCGCCCGCCGTCCAACGTGCCGGCCACCACTGCGGGCAGCCCCGCGCACGGCGGCCGCCGTCCGCACTTCGTCCTGGCAGGCCGGACACTCGAGCAGGTGCAGTTCGAACGCCTCGAGCTCGGCGGGCGTCAGGCGTCCGCTGGCGTAGCCACCCGTCAGGTCATTCAGGTCCGGTGCCGCGCACTGTGTGTCCATCATTACTCTGTCGACGCTGTCGCCGTTCTGTTACCGAGCAGGGCCCGCAGCCGCGCGAGCGCCCTCAGCTTCCGCTGCCGCAGCCGACCTTCCGGCTCGCCCGTCCGACGCGCGATCTCGCTGACACGCAATCCCTGCATGAAGCAGCGCTGGAGCAGTAGCCGGTCGGCGGTCGAGAGCGCTTGCAGCGCCCGCCGCACCCCGGTGCTGGTCTCCCGCGCCACGAGCTGCTCCAGGGCATCGGTGGCGGAGGAGGTCACGTCCATGAGGGGTGCCCAGGGCTGCGTCCGGGCTTCGCCGCGCTGCATGTCGATGATGACGTGGCGCAGCACACCGTAGGCGTACGGTCCCAGTTGCGCCGCGCCGGTGAGACGGCCTTCCTGCAGGGCAGCGAGCACCCGAGCCAGGGTTTCCTGCGCCGCTTCCTGGGCCAGGTCCTCGCGTCGCAACCGGCGCATCGCAATGATCACCAGGCCGTCCCTCAGCGTGCTCAACGCAACGTCCGGGATGCTCGGGAGGGTTGCGCCTTGCGGCGCGGAGGTCTGGCTGCGGGATGGGTCCGGCGAGTTCACCATGACGGGTGCCGGTGCGGGCGCGGGCCGACT
Source organism: Gemmatimonadota bacterium (assembly GCA_012027055.1). Lineage (GTDB taxonomy): Bacteria > Gemmatimonadota > Gemmatimonadetes > Longimicrobiales > RSA9 > VEPF01. The sequence continues at coordinate 5,480 of VEPF01000004.1, forward strand.
TGCCCACACGTTGAAGCCGTCCGCCACGCGGACGCAAGGTTGCTCTGTCCGGGCGCCTCGCTAATCTTGCTGCCAGCTGCGGTCGCTCCCCTGCGGGCGGGAAGGCGTCCTACCGCTCACCTGCGGGCAGTCGCGCCGGCCGCGGCGATCAGCGTGAGGACCCATCATGACGGAGCCCGAGGGATGAAACGACGCGAGTTCATGCGGGCAGCGGGTGCGATCGGCGGTGCCGTCGTCGCCGGAACCCTGGCTGATGGGCAGGCCATGCCACTGGGCGCGCAGCCCCCGCCAACGCGGCCGAACATCATCTTCATCATGTCGGACGACCACGCGGCGCACGCGATCGGCGCGTACGGCTCGCGCGTCAACCGGACGCCGCAGATCGACAGGCTCGCGCAACAGGGCATGCTGTTCCGGAACGTGTTCGCGACCAACGCCATCTGCACGCCCAGCCGCGCGTCGATCCTGACCGGCCAGTACTCGCACATCAATGGCGTGCCGGTGTTCAACCGGTTCGACAGCAGCCGGCAGACGTGCGTGAAGCTGCTGCAGGCGGGCGGCTACCACACGGGCATCGTGGGCAAGTGGCACCTGGGCAGCGATCCGCAGGGCTTCGACCACTGGGAGATCGTGCCGGGGCAGGGCGCATACCGGGATCCGCTCTTCTATACGGCGACAGGCGAGAAGCGCTACGTCGGCCGGTATGCGACGGACCTGATCACCGACATGGCCATCGATTTCATCCGGGCGCGGCCGGCGGAGCGGCCGTTCTTCCTGATGATGCACCACAAGGCGCCGCACCGCGCCTGGGAGCCGGACCAGGAGCACCGCGAGCAGTTCGCGGACCGGTGGATCCCGGAGCCGGTGACGCTCTGGGACACGTACGCCACGCGTGCCAGCGCGATCCACGAGAACGAGCAGCGGGTATTCGCGGACCTCACGCGCAACGACCTCAAGCTCACGCCGCCGCCCGGCCTGGCGGGCGCGGCGCTGACCAGCTGGCTGGGCAAGAAGCCGGACGAGGTGACGATCACGCGTGACGGCATGCCGGTGACGCTCACCGGCGAGGCGCTGGCGCGCTGGAAGTACCAGCGGTACATGCAGGACTACCTGGCCACCATCCAGTCGGTGGACGACAACGTCGGCCGGCTGCTGGATTTCCTGGACGGCGCCGGGCTCGCGGAGAACACCATGGTGGTCTACACCAGCGACCAGGGGTTCTTCCTGGGCGACCATGGCATGTTCGACAAGCGCTTCATGTACGAGGAATCCATCCGCATGCCGTTCCTGGTGCGCTGGCCGGCCGCGGTGGCGGCCGCGTCGCAATGCGACGCAATCGGCCTCAACGTGGATTTCGCCGAGACGTTCCTGGACGTGGCCGGACTGCCGATCCCGAAGGACATGCAGGGGCGGAGCCTGCTGCCGCTGCTGCAGGGCAAGCGGCCGGCGGACTGGCGGAGGTCAATGTACTACCGGTACTACCACGACCCCGGCGATCACAACACGCGCGCCCACTACGGCGTGCGCACCGAGACCCACAAGCTGATCCACTACTGGAAGCAGGACGAGTGGGAGCTGTTCGACCTGGTAAACGACCCGTACGAGCTGCACAACCTGTACGGCGAACCGGGCCATGCCGCGATCACCGCGTCACTAAAGGCGGAGCTGCAGCGGCTCAAGCGGGAGCTGCGGGACGAGGACCAGTTCGCGAACGAGCAGCCGCCGCAGGGCGTGGGCGGGTCGATCTCGCAGCTGCGCGGCAAGTAAGGGGACAGCCCGCTCTGGCCACCTGTCGCCGTACCGTCCATGTTGTGGGCTGCGCACGCCCCCTCCCCTGCCATCCAGCAGGTAAATACCATGAGCGTCCATTCCCGCCGCCTGGCGTCGAGCTTCGGCCCGTTGCTCCTGCTCCTCGCGTCCTGCGCGCCGAACTACCGCGCCGCGCGCTACGACGTGGTGGAGGCGACCATCCCCCAGCTGCGGCAGGCCCTGGCCAACGATAGCCTCACGTCGCGCGAGCTGGTCGAAGCCTACCTGGCGCGCATCGCCCTGTACGAGGAGCGCTACAACGCGACCATCGCGGTGAATCCACGCGCCCTGGCCATTGCCGATTCCCTCGACCGGGAGAGGGCCGCGGGGCGGGTCAGGGGTCCGCTCCACGGGATCCCGGTGGCGCTCAAGGACAACATCCACACCACGGACATGCCTACCACCGGCGGAGCGCTGGCTTTCGAGAGTTACACGCCACCCTACGCCGCCACCCTCACGAAGCGGCTGCAGGATGCCGGCGCCATCATCCTCGCGAAGACCGTGATGACCGAGCTGGCCAACTTCATGGCTTCGGGAATGCCAACGAACTACAGCGCGGTCGGCGGCTACGGCCGCAACCCGTACGATCCGCGTCGAGACCCGCGGGAGGGAAGGAACGACGGCCGGCCCGTCATGGCCACCGGCGGCTCCAGCTCGGGGATCGGGACTTCCCTGAGCTTCTGGGCGGCCAGCGTCGGCACCGAGACGTCAGGTTCCATCCTCTCGCCGGCGAACCAGAACATGCTGGCCGCGGTGAAGCCCACGGTCGGGCGGATCAGCCGTTGGGGCGTCATCCCCATCACGGCCGACCAGGACACCCCGGGCCCCATGGCCCGCACCGTCACCGATGCCGCCATCATGCTGGGCGTGATGGAGGGCACGGCGCCCGACCCGAACGACCCGGCCACCTCGACGTGTGAGCGTCCAGCAGGCGCGGACTACACGCCGTTCCTCAAGACGGAGGGGCTGAAAGGCGCCCGCATCGGCATCCCCCGCGCCAGCTACTACGACTCGGTACGGGTGCCCGGGACGGACCGTTGGCGGGGCGGACTGTCGCCCGCGGCGCGCGCCATGGTGGACACGGTCCGGGCGATCCTCGTGGAGCAGGGCGCCGTGATCGTGGACCCGGCGGACATCCCCAGCGTTCTGGATCCGGACACGGCGAACAACCTGCTGGTCCACGGCGCGAGCATCGTCCTCGATTACGGGATGAAGCGCGACTTCAACCTCTGGCTCGCGTCGCTGGGTTCGGGCGCGCCGGTGAAATCCCTCACCGAGCTGCGCAAATGGAACCTGGCGCACCGCTCCGCCGGCTCAATGAAGTACGAGCAGGCCCGGCTGGATGCGTCCGACTCGCTGGACCTGGAACAGGCCAGGCCGGCGTACGAAGCCGATCGCGCGCGGGACATCCTCCTCAACGCCACGCACGGCATCGACCAGGTCATGCAGGCCGAGCAGCTCGATGCGCTTCTCTTCGCCGGGGCCGGCAGCGCCGGGATCGCGGCAAAGCCCGGCTATCCCACGGTGATCGTCCCCTTCGGCTTCATCCCCAACGAGCAGGGGCCCGCGTTCCCGGAAGGGTGGGAGCCGAGGCCCCAGCCGTTCGGCGTGAGCTTCACCGGCCGCGCGTGCAGCGAGCCCAGGCTGCTCGAGCTCGCCTACGCCTTCGAACAGGCGACGAGGCGGAGGGTGTCACCGCCCGGGTTGAAGTAGCCTCGGGCCTGGATCGCTCCGCGCAGCAACTGGCTGGCGCAGGCACGCAGCAGGCAGCCAGGACGTCGCATACGGCAGCAACCGAGAACGGCCCCGCCCGATGACACGCATCGGGCGGGGCCTGCGTTCGTACGAGCGCCGCGCGCTCAGGCCACCTGCTGCTGCTTCTTTCCGAAGCCGGGCTCGATCTTCACGAGCGAGGCCACGATGAAGCCCGGGATGGTGGAGAGCAGCACCCACTCGAAGAAGTGCTGGTAGCCGATGTGGTCCTGCAGCCAGCCGCTGAACATGCCGGGGATCATCATGCCGAGTGCCATGAAGCCGGTGCAGATGGCGTAGTGCGCGGTTTTGTGCTCGCCGGCGGAGATCATGATCATGAACAGCATGTAGGCGGTGAAGCCGAAGCCGTACCCGAACTGCTCAACCGCCACGGCCGCATTGATGAGCAGGAAGCTGGTGGGCTGCACGTGCGACAGGAAGATGAAAACCGCGTCCGGCAGGTGGATGATGATTACCATGGGCCAGAGCCAGAACCTGAGTCCCTGCTTCGAGGCCACGTACCCGCCCAGCAGTCCGCCCAGCGTCAGGGAGATGATCCCGACGGACCCGTACACGATGCCGACCTCGCTGGTGGTG
>VEPF01000335.1 GCA_012027055.1 Gemmatimonadota bacterium
CTCCGCCTCTGCCCGCTCCATCAGTCACTCGCCAGTTTCCCGTGCCGTCCGCCGTCCCACCGTGCCCTCTGTCGGCTGGCCCCGGTGCCCCCGGTGCCTGATTTAGGCTAGCCTAAAAATGCGCCGGGGGCCAGATGCGAGCACGGGTCCGCCACCCGGAACGGGCGGCGGACCCGTGGCCCGCGCGCGGCACGCGAAGGATCAGCGCGCCGGCGGCTCGATCACGGCCGGGGCCGGGATGGTGCCGGCCGCGAGCCGCTTGATGAACTGGTCGAGGCCGAGGCCCATGGCGCCGGCGACCTGCTCGAGGGCCATCAGGGACGCGTTCACCTTCTGGGACGCGGCGTTGGCCACTCCCCGGCCCTCGCCGCTGTCGATCACGGTCATGCGGTCGATCCTGACGTCCTTCATGGCGTTCACCGCGACGCCCAGGAGGGTGGGCAGCTTTTCCGCGAGGAAGACCTGCAACCCGACGTTTCCCGCCTGCTCGATCTGGTTGTACAGGAGGGCGAGCACCTGCGCCTGGGCGCGGCCCTGCTCCAGGATGGGAGCGGCGGTGGCCCGGGCCTGTGCTTCCGCCGCCATCCGCGCGGCTTCCGCCGGCTGCACCACGTCTGCCTGGAGCCGGGTCTTCTCGCGCTCGACGCGCTGCTGCTCGAGGACGGTCTGCGCTTCGGTCTCGGCCTTGAGTGCCGACACCTTGGAGACCCGTTCGCAGGTTTCGGCTTCCCGGTTGAGCTCGGCCTGGCGGACGCGCAGCAGGTTGCGGGCTTCCGAGATGCTCACGTCGGCCTGGGCCTGGGCCACCTCGGCCAGCTTCTTGGCGGCGGCCTGCTGCTGCCTGATCTGGGCTTCGGCTTCGGCGTTGGCGATCTCGGCCAGCTTCCGGGCGCCGGCCTGTTCCTGCTTGATGTTGGCCTCCGCCTGGGCCTCGGCCACGGCTGCCAGCCGCCTGGCCTCCGCCTGCTGCTGCTTGATGTTCGCTTCCGCCATGGCGGAAGCCACTTCGGCCACCCGCTTCGCCTCGGCCTGCCGCTGCCGGGGTTCCGCGAGCGCGGTCGCCTTCGCGATTTCCGCGTCGCGCAGCGCTTCCGCGGTGGCCTTTTCGCCGATGGCCTGCAGGTACCCGACCGCGTCGCTCACGTGCTGGATCTTCAGCACGTCGAGCTGCAGCCCCAGCTTCTTCAGGTCGTGGTCGGCCTCATCGGACAGGTGCTGCGCGAATCCCAGCCGGTCCTCGTTCACCTCTTCGGGCGTGAGCTTGGCCAGTACGCCGCGCAGGTTGCCGGTGAGGGTTTCACGGGCCAGCCGCTCGATCTCGGCCTGGCCTTTCCCCAGCAGTCGTTCGACGGCGTTGTTGAACACCGCCTCGGGGGTGGAGGCGATCTTCACGTTGGCGATCGCCTGCACGGCCAGCGGGATGTTCCGGCGGGAGTACGCGTCGGTGACGTTGATCTCCAGGGGGATGGTGCCGAGCGAGAGCCACTGCACCCGCTCCAGCAGCGGGATGCGCAGGGTACGTCCGCCGGTGACCGTGCGGTAGCCCACGGAGGAGCCATCTTCGAGCTTGCGCTCCCGGCCGGTGATGGCGGCCGCCATGTTGGGCGGCACGATGATGATGAGGCGGTTGAGCGTGAAGAGCGCCAGGAAGATGACGGCCAGCGCCACGCCGCCGATGATCATGCCGAGCTCGCTGATCATGATTCCGACTCCGTTGCCTCGGGTGGAAGCAGGGTTTCACTGCTCTGCTCGTCCAGCGGGGAGACGAGCGCGGTACCATCGACCACGTCTACCACAATCACGTTGTGCCACTGCGCGGCATCGGGCGCGTCCGCGTCGAACGGGCGGGCCATCAGCTCGTGCTCCCGGCCCCCCCGCGTCACCAGCACCTTGCCGTACCCATCATGCAGCGGGAGCACGATGTGGGCGGGCAGCCCGATCAGGCTGGTGTCGTGGGGCAGCTCGCCGCTGCTGCTCCTGGCCACCCAGCGGAACAGCTTCACGCTGAAGGTGCTCGCCGCGAAGCCGGTCCCGGCCGCGAAAAGCAGCGCGGCCAGCGTCATGCGCCCTTCCCAGGCCCAGTCCAGCAGCACGCCGACCGCCCCGAAGGCGAACAGGAAGTAGGTGGCGCTGCGGAGCGAGAGGATGTGCGCGGCGTCGTGATCGATGTGGCCGGCGCTCAGGTCGCCGCCCACATCGCCGCCGGTGTCGCCGCCGTGATCGAAGCCGAGGAAGTCGCCCAGCAGGGACAGCAGAGCGAGGCCTCCGCCGAGTACCAGGGCGAGCCAGAATAGCGTGGTCATCGCGCGCGCTGCCTGCTGCGGACGGATAACGGGGGGCTGCCTCGCAATCTAATGCCTGCCGGGTTGGCCGCCATGCGCACGCCTGCGCGCGTCCGCGAATCGCGGCGCTCTCCGGTCGGGGGACGTCGCATCCGGCAGGAGCTGAGGCGGCTCCAAACCCCAAGCTCCAAGGGCCGTGGGCCAAGCGCCAAGTAGTGATAAGACTTGGCGCTTAGCCCTTGGTACCTGGCTTTCTTCTCCAATCTTCCCGTTCCACCCATCGGCGCCGCCTCTTCACCTCGCCCCGTTGCTTCTTGCGCGTGAGCCTTTCCTCTTTCGCCGCCCGCGGGACCTTCGTGCGCTTGCGGGCTTTCCGCTCCTCGAGGGCCGCGCCAACCAAGTGCGCCAGTCTTTCTTCTGCGACGATCCGGTTCTGGTGCTGGCTGCGGCGGGCGGCGCTGACCAGCCGGAGGTTGCCCGCCGCATCCAGGCGGCTCGCGAGCTTGTCGAGGAGGCGGGAGCGTTGCGCGTCGGAGAGCGCGGCGGAAGCGCGCACGTTCCAGTACAGCTCGATGCGGGTGGCGGAGGTATTCACGTGCTGGCCGCCGGGGCCGCCGGCACGGGTGGCGCGGAACTCGAGCTCGGCGCGCGGGATGGCGAGCGCGGTGCCGACGCGGAGGAAGCTCTCCTCGGGCGGGGGCGGCAGTGCGTCAGCGACCATCGGCCAGGCGCAGCAGGATGTCGACTGCGGCCGCGAAGCTGGGCACGCGGGGGAAGCCATTGTGGATGGGCTCGACGACGTCGTACACCCAGGGATTCTCGACCTCGACCAGGATCGCGCGGGCGCCGCTTTCGAGCGCGGGATTGATGTCGCTGCGGACGCTGTTGCCCACCATCCAGGCGCGCTCGGGGTCGCGGACGCCGAAGTGCGCCAGGGCCTGCGCGAACGCCGCCGTGGTCTTGTGGGCGCAGACGTGGATCCGGTCCTCGGGGAGCAGGTCCAGCACGCCCGCCCCGCGCACGCACTCGAGCTGGTAGCGCGCGTTGCCGGACTGCGTGAAGAGCGCGGTGGGCAGGCGCTCGGCCAGCCGTCGCAGGGCCGCCAGTGCCCCGTCGATGGCAGGCGGCGTGCCGACCACGGCACGGCCCAGTGCCGCGCAGCGTTCCAGCAGGGCGGGATCCGGCGCGCGGCCGGCGCCCGCGCACAGCCGGGCGTAGGTTTCCCGGAACGCGTGCGCCAGCCGGTGTGGCCCGAAGCCGTACTGCCGGCGCATGTCGGGATCGATGATGTCGTGGTGCAGCGCGCGGGCGGCAGCCTCCGCGAAGCCCTGGCCGGCGAGCAGCCGGAAGAGCTCGTCCCGGGCGCGCTCGAAGCGCGGCGCGGTGGCCACCAGCGTGTCGTCGAAATCGACGAGCACCAACTCGATTCCTGCGTTCCGATCCATCATCAATCAGTCCGGGTCGCGCGTGGCAGCCGGGCGGCTTCCATGAGAGCAGAACCCGCGAGCGGTGGCAAGGTGCCGTTCGCTCCCGCCGGCGAAGGCCCGCGGATTGTGCCCGCTTCGGCCGGTCTCTACCTTGGGACCACGCGGTCCGGCCCCCCTGGCGTGCCGCACCTGCCTGGCCCTACTCGTGCTCACAAGGAGGAAGCTTGCGAACGAATCTGCCGCGCTGGACGGCGGTGCCCCTGCTGGTCGCCGGCTGTACCGCGCAGGATGCCGCCCGGGAAGCGGTCATCACCGTCGAAGAGATGCAGCCTGCGCTCACGTCCATCACGGCTGAGGACATCCTGCGGCGGACCACCACGCTCGGCAGCGATGAGTACGAGGGCCGCGCGCCCGCCAGCCCGGGCGAGGATCGCACGGTGGCATACCTCACCAAGGAATTCCAGGCCCTCGGCCTGGAGCCGGGGAACCCGGATGGCACGTACGTGCAGAACGTGCCGCTGGTGGGCCTGACCGCCACGGCCAACGCCGCCTTCACGGTGAACGGCCGGCGCATCGCCCTGACCGGGCCGACCGATTACGTGGCCTGGACGCGGCGCGCCCAGCCAGAGGTCGATGTGACCGGCAGCGACCTGGTGTTCGTCGGATACGGCGTAGTTGCGCCCGAGTTCGGCTGGGACGACTACAAGGATGTGGACGTGACCGGCAAGACCATCGTGATGCTGGTGAACGATCCGCCCGTGCCCAGTGCCGCCGACCCGACGCAGCTCGATACCGCAGTGTTCCGTGGCAAGGCCATGACCTACTACGGCCGGTGGACGTACAAGTACGAGATCGCGGCCGCGAAGGGTGCGGCGGCCGCGGTCATCATCCACGAGACCGGTCCGGCGGGGTACCCGTTCACGGTCGTCAACCAGCGCTGGGGCCGCGAGGAATTCGACATCAAGGCCCCCGACAACCACGCCGGCGCGGTGGCGGTGCAGGCGTGGATCACGGAGCCCGTCGCGCGCACCGTGTTCCAGGCCGCCGGCGTCGATTTCGATGCCCAGAAGCAGGCGGCTGCCCGGAAGGACTTCCGCCCGGTGGCGCTGAACGGCACGGCCGACTTCGCGATCCGCAACCAGATGCGGGAAGTGAGCTCGCGCAACGTGGTGGCGAAGCTCACGGGCTCGAAGCACCCGGACGAATTCATCGTGTACACGTCGCACTGGGACCACCTGGGGAAGGACCCGAACCTCAAGGGCGATCAGATCTTCAACGGCGCGCTGGACAACGCCTCCGGTGTGGCCGCGCTGCTGGAGCTGGCCGAGGCCTTCACCAAACTGCCGCAGCCGCCGGAGCGCTCCATCCTGTTCAACTCGGTGACCTGCGAGGAGAAGGGACTGCTGGGCGCCAAGTACTACGCCGAGAACCCGCTCTACCCGCTCACCAAGACGCTCGCCAACATCAACATGGACGGCGTCAACCAGTGGGGCCGGACTTCCGATGTGGTGGTGATCGGCCTGGGCAACTCGACCCTGGACGATGTGCTGGCGGAGGCGGCGGCCACGCAGCAGCGCACCCTGAAGCCGGACGCCGAGCCGGAGAAGGGCTTCTACTACCGCTCCGACCACTTCGAGTTTGCCAAGCAGGGCGTGCCCGCGCTCTACACGGACGAGGGCACCGACTTCATTGGCAAGCCGGCCGGGTATGCGCAGGAGAAGCGGGACTACTACACCGCGAACGACTACCACAAGGTTTCGGATGAGGTCAGGCCGGACTGGGACCTGAGCGGCGCGGTGGAAGACACGCAGCTTCTCTTCCAGGTCGGGTACCGGCTGACGCGCCGCAATGTCTGGCCGGAGTGGCGGCCGGGCGTGGAATTCAAGGCCCGGCGCGACTCGCTGATGGCGGCAAACCCGAAGCCGGAGTGACCCGCCGCGGCCGGTGGGCGGGCGCCTGGCCGGTGCCCGCCCGCCGGTCCGTCATCCCGATGACCATGGCCGTGTTCGCCGGCATTCACGGCATGAACTTCCAGCACATGCCGGAGCTGGGCCGGCAGCTGGGGCAGGCGTTCGCGCTCGGCCTGATGCTCGCGATCGGCGGCGCGCTCAGCTGCTCCTTCCGCCGGCGGGACTTGATCTGGGTCCCGCCCCGGCGCCGCCGCTCCGAGGCGGTGCACTCATGACCAGTTGTTCCGAACCACCCTGGATCCGAGGTACCGACATGGCAGCACCGCTTCTCCGCCGTCACCGGCGGCACCCGCTCGCGCCCGCGGCTGTCCTCGCGCTGGTCGGGCCGGCTGCGCTCCCGGCGCAGCAACCGGTGGACAGCGCATACACGGCCCGCATCCGGGAGTTCACCACCGAGCCGTTCTTCCTGACTCCGCTGGTGGACCACCTGCCCGCGTCGGCGCGCGTGCCCACGCCGCTGGCCGTGCTCGGGCACATTGCCGGGGCGCGCGATGTGCTCACCTACCCCGAGGACATCTACCGCTACCTGCGCGCGGTGGACGCCGCATCGGACCGGGTCAGCGTGATCTCCATCGGGCAGACCGAGGAAGGCCGGGAGATGATCGTGGCGATCATCGCCGACGAGCCGACCATCGCCCGCCTGGAGGATTACCGCGGCATGCTGGCCCGGCTCGCCGATCCCCGGCGGACCACGCCGGCGGAAGCGGACCGGCTGATCGCCGAAGCCAAGCCCGTGTACTGGGCAACCGGTGGGATGCACAGCCCGGAAACCGGCTCGCCCGAGATGCTGATGGAGCTGGTCTACCGGCTGGCGGTCGAGGAAACGCCTTTCATCCAGGCCATCCGCAACCACCTGATCACCATGGTGACGCCGGTGATCGAGGTGGACGGCCGCGCGAAGGTGGTGGACCTGCAGGTGGCGCGAAAGCAGGACCCGAAGACGGGACTGCCGCGCAGCCCGGTCTACTGGGGCAAGTACGTCGCCCACGATGACAATCGCGACAACCTCGGGCTGGGCCTGCAGCTCTCGCGCCACGCGGTGCGGCATTTCCTGGCCTGGAACCCGACCGTGCTGCACGACCTGCACGAGTCGGCCTCGTACCTCTACACCTCGACCGGCCGCGGTCCGTACAACGCCTGGATCGATCCGGTGCTGGTCAGCGAGTGGTACCGGCTCGCGCACCAGGAGGTGGAAACGCTCACCGGCTGGGGCGTGCCCGGCATCTACACCTACGACTTCTACGACGGCTGGTCGCCCAACTACCTGTTCTGGATCGCCAACATGCGCAACTCGATCGGGCGATTCTACGAGACGCAGGGCGCGGGTGATGCGAGCGACCGGAACGTACGTACCAGCGTGGACCGGCAGTGGAGCCGGCCCAACACGCCGCTGCCGGAAGTGGTGTGGTCGATCCGGAACAACGTGAACCTGCAGCAGAGCGCCCTGCTGGTGGCGCTCAACGAGATGGCCGCCAACCGCCAGGAATACCTGCGCAGCTTCTGGCTCAAGGGCCAGCGCGCCGTGGCCAAGGCCACGAAGGAGGGTCCGGCCGCGTACCTGTTCCCCGCTTCCGATCCGCGCCCCACGCAGCAGGCGAGGCTGCTGCGGCTGCTGCAGTTGCAGGGCATCGAGGTGCAGCGCCTGAGCGCGCCGGCGGTCGCGGGCACGGACACCTTCCCGACCGGCAGCTACGTGGTACGCCTGGACCAGCCGTTCTCGCGGATGGCCGACATGCTCCTGGACCGGCAGTACTACAATCCCGCCGATCCCGCCCCCTACGACGATGCGGGCTGGACCCTGGGGCCACTCTACAACGCGCGCACCGTCCGAGTGGAGGACACCGCGATCCTGAGGGCCGCGATGGGGCCCGTGTCCGGCGAGGTGCGGGCCGCGGGCGGGGTCCGCAACGCCTCGGGCGCGCGCGCCTTCCTGATCGCGTATCACGGCGAGAACGACCTCACGGCCTTCCGCTACGCCCAGCGAAACCTGCGGATCGACGCGGCCGAAGCCGCGTTCGAGGCCGGGGGCGCGACCTATCCGGCGGGATCGTTCATCATCCCGGTGGCAGGCAATCCGGGAGACCTGGCCGGCCTGCTCGAGACCGCGGCCGCGCGCTACGGCTTCACGGCAGCCGGCACGAGCGCCCTGCCCGAGGTCGCCACCCACGCGGTCGCGGCGGCGCGGCTGGCGGTGGTGCACACCTGGACCAGCACCCAGAACGAGGGCTGGCTGCGCCTGGGCCTGGACGAGTACCTCATCCCCTACGACTACATCTCCGTGCACGAGGTGCGTGACAACCCCAGGCTGCGCGAGCGCTACGACGTGCTCATCTTCGGCCCCGCCACCAGCAACGCGCTCGCGCTGCTGAACGGGATGCAAGGCCCGCAGCCCATACCCTGGAAGAAGAGCGCGCTGACCCCCAACATCGGGCGGCAGGATGAGACCGATGACATGCGCGGCGGGCTCGAGCTGCAGGGTATCCTCAACCTCTCCAACTTCGTGAAGGCGGGCGGCACGCTGATCACCCTGCAGAGCACTTCCGTACTGCCCGTGCACTTCGGGTTTGCCCCCAGTGTCTCGATCCGGCCGACACCAGAGCTCTGGGCCCCCGGCGGGGTGTTCCGCGCGGCCGTGGCCGAGGGCGGCAGCCCGCTCGCCTACGGCTACGATGCCGAGCTCGGCGTCTACTTCAACAGCGCACCCATCTTCGCGGTGAGCGCGGGTACCGCCGCCGGCGGCGGCGAGGGCGGGGGCCGGCCGGCCGGCGCGACCCCGGCCCGGACGACCGACGGCAGTACCACGGCGCGGCGCAGCAGTCGCGGCGGCACCGAGGAGCAGGACATCGTGCAGGGCCGTCCGCGCGATCTCGGCAAGGCGGGCGTGGATGCGTTCCGGCAGCGGCAGGCCGCCCTGGACACGGCGGCGCAGGCGTCGCCCAACCCCGCGCGCGTCATCATGCGGTACGCGGCGGATGTGAAGCAGCTGCTTATCAGTGGGGGCCTGCGGAGCGGCGAGGCGCTGGCCGGCTCGCCGGCGCTGGTGGACGTCACGTACGGCGATGGTCACGTGCTGCTGTTCGGCTTCAACCCGTTCTGGCGCTCCGAGACGCTCGGCTCCTACGGGCTGGTGTTCAACGCCCTGCTCCACCACGGGCGGCTGGGCATCGGGAGGGCGGTGCCGCCACCGGCGACCACCAACTGATGCCCGGAAGCACGGGGCGGCCGCCCCCGCCTGGAGGACGGCCGCCCCGTGCCGGTCCCGGCTACCGCCGGCTCAGACTGCTGCTACCGCCGCCAGCCACGCGGCCTGGTCGGCATCCTGCTTCAACAGCAACGTCTCGTCCACTACCACCTGCCCGTCCGCGATCTTCACCGGGTGCCGGTCCAGGCTGCGCGTGGCGCGGCCCGAGATGTACGTGCCGGCTGCGGAGTATTTCGACTTGTGCTTCGTGCACTGGAAGATGTGCTGATCTTCCAGCCACTTCACGGCCGCGCGCTGGTGCGGGCAGATCAGCGAGAATGCATACACTTTCCCCTGGTAGCGCGTCAGCATGACGCTGTGCACACGATCCACTTCCACGCCGTCGGTCGCCGGCACCGGATAGCGCACTTCCCCGCCCGCCCACGCCAGCGCCTGGGTCCAGCGCATCCCCAGCGTCTCGGCCTCGGCCGCGCTCGCCCCCGCCGCCGCGGCGGCGCCCGCGATGATCGAGCAACCCCGGAAGAAACCGCGGCGGTCAACGCCGCACTACGACTCATCCGCCAACCGAACCTCCCTCACGCGACCAGGGGCAGTAGCACGCCGAGCAGCAGCAGCCCGAGCCAGCGCGCGGTACTGGTGACGGCGGCACCGTAGCGCGGCCGCCACGCGGCCGCGTCCGCCACCGGAATGCCGGCCGCCCGCCGGCGCAGCCGCGCCCCGTACACCCACCGC
>VEPF01000308.1:0-4499 GCA_012027055.1 Gemmatimonadota bacterium
GCTTCGCGATCCGCGAGGGCGGCCGCACGGTCGGCGCCGGCGTCGTCACCGAAGTGATCGACTAAGGGGCACGAGATGGCAAACGGCAAGATTCGGATTCGGCTGAAGGCCTTCGATCACGCGGTGATCGACCAGACCGCTTCGGATATCGTCCGGACGGCGGAGAAGAGCGGTGCGAAGGTAAGCGGTCCGATTCCGCTGCCGACCCGGGTGCAGCGCTGGACGGTGCTGCGCTCGCCGCACGTGGACAAGAAGAGCCGGGAGCAGTTCGAGTTGAAGACGCACAAGCGCGTCATCGACATCATCGACTCGCGCCCGCAGACGATTGACGCGCTCACGAAGCTGGATCTTCCGGCCGGCGTCGACGTCGAGATCAAGGTAGACTGAGGCCCGGACTTCGAGGGGTCGCTATGGCAGGCATTATCGGACGCAAACTGGGCATGACCCAGATCTTCAGCGACGCGGGCGCGGTCGTCCCGGTCACCGTCGTGGAAGCCGGTCCGTGTCCCGTGGTGCAGATCCTGACCGCGGACAAGAACGGCTACAACGCGGTGCAGCTCGGGTTCGGCGCGCAGAAGCCCAAGCGGACGCCGCGCGCGGAGCTCGGTCATGCGAAACAGGCGGGTCTGGAGCTGGCGCCGCGGACCTTGCGCGAGTTCCCCGTCGAGTCGGCCGAGCCCTACCAGCTCGGCCAGAACCTGACCGTGGACCAGTTCACGGCGGGTGACAAGGTGAAAGTGGTGGGCACCACCAAGGGCCGCGGCTTCCAGGGCGTGGTCAAGCGTCACGGCTTTGGCGGCCGGCCGGGCTCGCACGGACACCCGCTCGCGCGCACGCCCGGTTCGATCGGGCCGGGCACCAACCCGTCGCGCGTGATCAAGGGCCGGAAGATGCCGGGACAGATGGGCGCGGCCAAGCACACGGTGCCCAACCTGCGGGTCGAGCGCGTCGATCCGGAGCGCAACCTGATCTACATCCGGGGGGCGGTGCCGGGGGCGCGCAACAGTGTGGTTTACATCCGCAAGATGTAAGCGGACAGGGGAGATACCGATGTTCAAGGCACCGGTCATAACGGCCGAGGGCAAGCACGGCGATCAGGAGCTGCCGGCGGAGCTGTTCGACGGCACGGTCCATCAGGCCGCCATGTGGCAGGTCGTGAAGGCCTACCTGGCCAACCAGCGCCAGGCCAACGCTACCACCAAGGGCCGCGCCGACGTCAAGGGCGGGAACAAGAAGCCGTGGCGCCAGAAGGGCACCGGCCGCGCCCGCCAGGGGTCGATCCGCGCCGCGCAGTGGCGGGGCGGCGGCAGCGTGTTCGGCCCGCGGGGGAACCGCAACTACCACCAGGACGTGCCGAAGCAGGTACGCTGGCTGGCCCGGCGTTCCGCGTACAACGTGCGGGCGCAGGACAACAGCGTGTTCGTGATCGACGGCTTCCAGCTGGCGGAAGCGAAGACGCGGCTGGTAGCCGGGCTGCTGGCGCACGTGGACGTGCGTCCGGACAGCGGCACCAACGTGTTGCTGCTCACGAACGGATACCGGCCGGACGTGCACCTGGCCGCGCGCAACCTGACCAACGTGCAGGTGCGTGCTTTCGGGCAGGAGTCGGCGTACGATCTGCTCTGGGCCGATACGCTGATCATAGACCGGCCGGCGCTCGAGCGGGCCGCGGAGGTGGCGCATGCGTGATCCGCGCGAAGTGATCATCCGCCCGGTCGTGACCGAAGCATCCGCCGCGCTGCAGGAAGACCTGCGGACCTACACGTTCGTGGTCGCCCGGGCGGCCAACAAGGCCGAGATCCGCAACGCGGTCGAGCAGCTTTTCGGCGTGAGCGTGGCGGACGTGCGGACCGCCAACTACCAGGGCAAGTGGCGCCGCCTGGCGCGCGGTATCGGCCGCAAGCCGGCCTACAAGAAGGCGGTCGTGAAGCTCGCCGAGGGCGACTCCATCGACGTATACGAGGGGGCATAAGCGTATGCCGACCAAGAAGTTCAAACCGGTAACCGCGGGGACCCGCTTCCGCTCGGTCAGCGCGTTCGACGAGCTCACGCGCGACGGAGCGGAGAAGTCCCTGCTGGAGCCGATCCGCAAGACCGGTGGGCGCAACCACCACGGCCGGGTCACCTCCCGGCGACGGGGCGGCGGCGCCAAGCGCATGTATCGGCGCGTCGACTTCCGGCGCGACAAGCACGGCGTGCCCGGCACGGTGACGCATATCGAGTACGACCCGAACCGGTCCGCGAACATCGCCCTGATCCAGTACACCGACGGGGAGAAGCGTTACATCCTGCACCCGCGCGGCCTGAAACAGGGTGA
Organism: Gemmatimonadota bacterium; assembly: GCA_012027055.1. Classification (GTDB taxonomy): domain Bacteria; phylum Gemmatimonadota; class Gemmatimonadetes; order Longimicrobiales; family RSA9; genus VEPF01. Next base: position 2,318 of record VEPF01000308.1, read on the forward strand.
CACCGTGGTGAGCGGTCCGGGCTCCGACATCCGGATCGGCAACGCGCTCCCGCTGGGCGAGGTGCCGCTGGGCACCGTGGTCCACAACATCGAGCTCAAGCTCGGCAAAGGCGGGCAGATCGTGCGCTCCGCCGGGGGCGGTGCCCAGGTGGTGGCCAAGGAGGGCGGCTTCGTCACGCTCCGGCTGCCTTCCACCGAAGTGCGCATGGTGCGCGCCGAGTGCATGGCGACCATCGGCCAGATCGGGAATACCGACCACGAGCTGCAGGTGCTCGGCAAGGCCGGTGCGCCCCGCTGGCGGGGCCGGCGGCCCAAGGTCCGCGGGGTGGCCATGCACCCGGTCGATCATCCGCTGGGCGGCGGCGAGGGCAAGACCTCGGGCGGCCGTCCGCCGGTGTCACCGTGGGGCAAGCCGGAAGGCGTGAAGACTCGCAAACAGAAGAAGCAGTCGAACCAGTACATCGTGCGCGGCCGCCGTCGCGGCAAAGCCACGCAGTAAGGTCGGACAACGAACATGAGCCGCTCCATCAAGAAGGGCCCGTTCATCAGCGAGAAGCTGCTGGCCAAGCTGCGGCTGATGAACTCGCGCAACGAGAAGAAGGTGGTGAAGACGTGGGCGAGGGCGTCCACGATCTCGCCGGAGTTCGTCGGCCACACGCTGGCGGTGCACAACGGCAACAAGTTCGTGCCGGTGTACATCTCGGAGAACATGGTGGGCCACAAGCTGGGCGAGTTCGCGCCGACGCGGCTATTCCGCGGGCACGGCGGGAAGCTGGCCGACAAGCGGTCCAAGGCGAAGTAGGGAACGAGCTATGGAAGCCCGGGCGATTTCGCGCTACAACCGGCAGAGTCCGCGCAAGATGCGGCTGGTCGTCGACCTGATCCGCGGCAAGGGCGTGGGCGATGCGTACGCGATCCTCCAGTTCACGAAGAAGAAGGCGGCGGAGCAGATCGACAAGACGCTCCGTTCCGCGGTGGCGAACGCCAAGCAGAAGGCCGACACGGCCGGCGACTTCGTGGACGTGGACGATCTGTACGTGAAGGAAGCGTACATCAACGAAGGGCCGCGCCTGAAGCGTTGGCGGGCGGCCGCCCAGGGCCGGGCGGCGCCGCTGAACCGGCCGACCAGTCACATCGTGATCGTCGTGGACCGGAAGGAGTAAGGGCAAGGCATGGGACAGAAGACCCATCCGCGGGGCTTCCGCCTCGGGATCGTCAAGCCGTGGAAATCGCGGTGGTACGCCGAGCGGACGTTCGGGGCGCTGTTGCGCGAGGACGAGACGATTCGCAAGTACCTGCACCAGCGCCTGGGTCACGCGGCGCTGGCCGAGGTGGAGATCGACCGCAAGCCGCAGAAGATCGTGGTGACACTGCACACGGCGCGGCCGGGCGTGGTGATCGGGAAGCAGGGCGCGGAGGTGGACAAGCTGCGCGACGAGCTGGCGCACCTGACCAAGAGCGAGGTCTCCATCAACGTGGAGGAGATCAAGCGGCCCGAGGTTGAGGCGCAGCTGGTGGCGGACAGCATTTCCCATCAGCTGCAGCAGCGGATCTCCTTCCGGCGCGCCATGAAGCGCGCGGTGCAGGGCGCCATGCGCTCGGGCGCGGAGGGGATCCGGGTGAAGGTGGGTGGCCGGCTGGGCGGCGCGGAGATTGCGCGCGTCGAGGGCTACCACGAGGGGCGGGTGCCGCTCCATACGCTGCGGGCGGACATCGACTACGCGCAGTCTACAGCGCGGACCACATACGGCACGATCGGCGTGAAGGTCTGGATCTTCAAGGGCGAGATCGTCGAAGATCGCCGGGGCCGGACCTACTCGACCGGAGTCTGAGGTAAGGGCGGATCATGCTAGCGCCGAAGAGAGTCAAGTACCGGAAGCTGCAGAAGGGCCGGACCCGCGGGGCGGCCACGCGCGGCAACACCGTCGCGTTCGGCGACTACGGCCTGCAGTCGACCGAGCCCGGCTGGGTGACGAACCGCCAGATCGAGGCCGCCCGCGTGGCGCTGACGCGGCACATCAAGCGCGGCGGGAAGGTCTGGATTCGCATCTTCCCGGACAAGCCGGTGACCAAGAAGCCGGCCGAGACGCGGATGGGCAAGGGCAAGGGCAACCCGGAGCTGTGGGTGGCCGTGGTCAAGCCCGGACGCATCCTCTACGAGATGCAGGGAGTGGCCGAGGAG
>VEPF01000308.1:4509-9525 GCA_012027055.1 Gemmatimonadota bacterium
CGGGGGCAAGCCGGGGCGGGGCATGTGCGAGATCGAGGGCATCACCGAAGACCTGGCCAAGCGCGCCTTCGAGCTGGCGGCGGCGAAGCTGCCGGTGAAGAGCAAGTTCGTGGCGCGGCAGCGGTTGGTCGAGGGAGGTGAAGCATGAAGGCGGCGGACATCAGGGATCTGACCCCGGAAGAGATCGTGGTGCAGATCGCCCAGGCCAAGGAGGAGCTCTTCCGGCTGCGCTTCCGGAGCGCGACCCAGGAGCTGGAGAACCCCGCGCTCGTGAAGAGCCTGCGGCGGGACATCGCACGGATGCGCACGATCCTGCGGGAGCGGGAGTTGAGCAATGGCTGAGAACAACCAGGAGCAGCGCGGCACTCGCAAGACGCGGGTCGGGACGGTGCTCAGCGACAAGATGGACAAGACCGTGGTGGTGGGCGTGGAACGGCGCGTCTCGCACCCGCTCTACGGCAAGCACGTGGTGCGCACCAGCAAGTACTACGCGCACGACGAAGAGGGTCGCGCCCACGAGGGCGACCTGGTGCGCATCGTGGAGACGCGGCCGCTATCCAAGACCAAGCGCTGGCGCGTGGTCGAGGTCCTGGAACGGGCCAGGTGAGGGCACCATGATCCAGCAGGAAACCATTCTGAAAATCGCCGACAACTCGGGCGCCAAGGAAGCACTCTGCATTCGCGTGCTGGGCGGTTCGAGCCGGCGCTACGCCTCGGTGGGCGACATCATCATCGTCGCCATCAAGGACGCGCTCCCGAACGGGACCGTAAAGAAGGGCGACGTGGCGCGCGCCGTAGTGGTGCGCACCGCCAAGGAGGTCCGCCGCAAGGACGGCTCCTACATCCGCTTCGACGACAACGCCGCGGTCATCATCAATGACGCCGGCGAACCGCGCGCGACCCGCATCTTCGGCCCGGTGGGCCGCGAGCTGCGCGAGAAGCGCTTCATGAAGATCGTATCACTGGCGCCGGAGGTGATCTGATGCCACAGCGGACCATTGGCCAGCGCAAGGTCGGGCCGGCGCTGCCCTTCCGGCAGAAGGTACACGTCCGCCGCGGGGACCGGGTGAAGGTGATCCGGGGGAACCACGCGGGCTCGGAGGGGACGGTGCTGCAGGTATTGGCCCGGGACAACCGGGTGATCATCGAGGGCGTGAACGAGCGCAAGCGGCACGCGCGCCCGACCAACGCCAACCCCGAGGGCGGGATCATCAAGTTCTTCGCGCCAATCCACGCGTCGAACGTGATGCTGATCGACCCGACGACCGACGAACCGACCCGGGTGCGCCGGCGCCTGGACCAGGATGGCACCAAGGAGCGCATCTCGACGCGGAGCGGCAACCCGATTCCGCGTCCGGGACTGTGACCAGGTAGACTGAAATGAAGCCGCGACTGCAAGTACACTACGAGGAGCGGGTGCGTCCCCGCCTGGCCGAGCAGCTGGGCAGCGACAACCCGCACCGCATCCCGAAGCTCGAGAAGATCGTGGTCAACGTCGGGGTGGGCGAAGCGCCCAAGAACCCGAAGCTGCTGGACGCGATCGTGGAGGAGTTGGCCCAGATCACGGGGCAGAAGCCGGTGGTGACCCGGGCCCGCAAGTCGATCTCCAACTTCGGGCTGCGGCAGGGCATGCCGATCGGCGCCGCGGTCACGCTCCGGGGCGCCCGGACGTACGAGTCCCTGGATCGCCTGGGCAACATCGCGATCCCGCGCATCCGCGACTTCCGCGGCGTGCCGAGCCGCTCGTTCGACGGGCGGGGGAACTACACGCTGGGCATCAAGGAGCAGCTGATCTTCCCGGAGATCGACTACGACAAGGTGCCAGCCGTGCACGGGCTGGACGTGGTGTTCGTAACCACCACGAACAAGGATGATGAAGCGCTCGCGCTGCTGCGCGAGTTCGGGATGCCGTTCCGCGGCGAGCAGCCGGTGCTCGTCGGCGCCGGCAGCTGAGCGCAACCGCCCAGAGAAGACCATGGCACGCAAGGCACTGATCGAGAAGAGCCGCAAGGCACCGAAATTCAGCGTTCGGAAGATGAGCCGGTGCACCCGGTGCGGCCGGCCGCGGGCATATCTCCGGAAGTTTGGCATCTGCCGGATCTGTTACCGGGAGATGTCGATGAAGGGGGAGATACCGGGGGTTAGAAAGGCGAGCTGGTAATACGGCAGCACCCAGGGCCAAGCACCAAGCGCCAAGAAGGCGCAAGTGCTTGTCACTCCTTGGCGCTTGGCCCTTGGCACTGGGAACTGGCAATTGACCGTTCCTAAAAGTCCGGATTTCACCGGATACTCTAGGAGGACGTACCACAGATGATGACCGACCCGATTGCGGACATGCTGACGCGGATCCGCAACGCCAATCAGGCGAAGTCGAAGCGCGTGGACATGCCCGTCTCCCGGCTGAAGACGGAGGTCGCGCGGATCCTGAAGGAAAGCCACTTCATCCACGACTACAAGGTGCTGGATGACGGGCGGCACGGCGTGCTGCGGATCTACCTGAAGTACTACGAGGATCGTCCGGTGATCCGGAGCCTGCAGCGCGTATCGCGACCTGGACGCCGGGTGTACGCAGGCGCGGAGGAGCTCAAGCCGATCCGGAACGGGCTGGGCATCGCGATCGTCTCCACCTCGCAGGGTGTGATGACGGACCGGCAGGCGCGGGCCGCCCGCACGGGCGGTGAAGTCATGGCGCTGGTCTGGTAGGGAGGGCACGACAATGTCGCGGATTGGCAAGAAGCCGGTGCCGGTGCCCAGTGGCGTGAGCATCACGATCGAGGGCAGCACGGTGGTAGTGAAGGGCCCGAAGGGCGAGTTGCGCAACACCTTCCGGCCGGAGCTGACGATCACCCAGCAGGCCGACCAGCTGGTGGTCGAGCGGGGTGGCGAGAACAAGGAGCAACGGGCGCTGCACGGGCTGACGCGGGCGTTGCTGGCCAACATGATTACGGGCGTGACCGCGGGCTACCGGCGCGGCCTGGAGATCATCGGCGTCGGGTATCGCGCGGACAAGAAGGCCGACCAGCCGCTCGTGCTGAGCGTGGGCTACTCGCACCCGGTGCGTTACCCGGAGCCGGCGGGGATCAAGATCAGCACGCCGACCCCGACCACGATCGTGGTGGAGGGGATCGACAAGCAGAAGGTCGGGCAGGTGGCGGCGGAAATCCGGAGCGTGCGTCCGCCCGAGCCGTACAAGGGCAAGGGCATCCGCTACGCGGGTGAGCAGGTCCGCCGGAAGGCGGGCAAGGCCGGGGCGAAGTAGCGAGAGGTCGATAATATGGCGCTGAGAACAAAATCACGGGATCGCGAGCAGCAGCGGCTGCGCCGCCACCGCCGGGTACGTCGCAAGGTAGCCGGCACGCCGGAGCGGCCGCGGCTGGTCATTCACCGCTCGCTCAAGAACGTGCAGGGTCACCTGGCCGACGACCTGGCCGGCAACGTACTGCTGGGGGTGTCCACGCTGGCGCCGGACGTACGGGCGCAGGGCGGCACGAAGCGGGAGCGGGCCAAGGCGGCGGGCAAGCTGCTGGCGGAGAAGGCCAAGGCGGCCGGCATCACGAAGGTGGTGTTCGATCGCGGCGGATACCTGTACCACGGACGCGTGGCGGCGTTCGCCGAGGGCGCTCGCGAGGGCGGCCTCGAGTTTTGAGGCAGGGACATGGCGAATACACCAGGACAGAGACAGGGCCGCGGCGGTCGTCGCGGCGGCGAGCAGGGTGGACCGGCGGCACCGGGCGGCGAGAGCCGGGGCGGGCCGCAGCGTGACCGCGAGCGCGGGCGCGGCGGGGATCGCCGTACCCGTGAGCGCGAGAGCGACATGGCCGAGAACGTGATCTTCGTGAATCGCGTGGCGAAGGTCGTGAAAGGCGGCCGGCGTTTCTCGTTCACCGCGCTGGTCGCGGTGGGCGATCGGCAGGGCCACGTGGGGATCGCGCTGGGCAAGGCGAACGAGGTCTCCGAGGCGATCCGCAAGGGCCTGGAGCAGGCCCGCCGGCAGATGATGGACGTGCCCGTGGTCGCCGGCACGGTGCCGCACGAGGTGGTGGGCCGGCACGGAGCCGCGCGGGTCATGCTGAAGCCGGCCGGCGCCGGTACCGGGGTGATCGCGGGCGGATCCGTACGCGCAGTGCTCGAGGCGGTCGGGCTGACCGACGTCCTGACCAAGAGCCTCGGGTCGAACAACCCGATCAACGTGGCGCGCGCCACGATGAACGGGCTCGAACAACTGGTCACACCCGAACGCAGCGCGCGCGAGCGCGGCGTCAGCGTCGAGGAGCTGGTGGGGGTGCGCCGTGGCTAAGAAGCAGCAGGAACCGCAGCCGAAGCAGCTGCGCATCACGCAGGTGGTGAGCGGCGCGGGCCGTCCGGCCACGCACCGCGCCACGCTGCGCGCGCTCGGGCTGCGGCGGCACCAGCAGACAGTCATCCAGCGCGACAACCCGGCGATCCGCGGCATGCTGTTCCAGGTGCAGCACCTGGTGCGCGTCGAGGAAGTCACGGAAGGTGAGGCGTAGATGTCGGACCTGAGCAATCTCCCGCGTCCCGAGGGAGCGCACCGGGCGCCCAAGCGCCTGGGGCGGGGCCCGGGATCGGGGACGGGCAAGACTTCCGGAAAGGGGCATAAAGGCCAGAAGGCGCGCACCGGGCATCACGGCATCCCGGCCTGGTTCGAGGGCGGCCAGATGCCGTTGCAGCGCCGGCTCCCGAAGCGCGGCTTCAAGAATCCGTTCCGCAAGGTGTTCGAGATCGTGAACCTCGATGACCTCCAGGCGCTCGGCGCCGAGGAGATCACTCCCGAATTGCTGGCTCAGCACCGGCTCCTGGACCTGGGCAAGGGGCACCGCGTCAAAGTGCTCGGCGAAGGCGATCTGACCCGGAAGGTGACGGTGAAGGCGCATGCGGTGCGCGCGGGCGCGCGGGCGAAGATCGAGGCGGCCGGGGGCACGATCGAGCTGCTGGAGAGCTGACCCATGGCCAACCCGATCCCGAACCTGTTCAAGGTGCCGGAGCTGAAGGAGA
>VEPF01000347.1 GCA_012027055.1 Gemmatimonadota bacterium
CCTGCGCCTCCCGCAGCGCAGCGGCCGGCCTGCCGGGAACAGTCTCCTGGCGCCTCGTCACACTCGCCGATCTGCAGGCCGCACCGCCGCCCGCCCAGACAGACGTCACGGCCTGGCGGCAGCGCGCGCGTGAGGCCGTGGAGACCGCCCTCGCCGCGCTCATCTACACCTCCGGCACCACGGGCCAGCCGAAGGGCGTGATGCTGACGCACGCCAACCTGACGGGCATGGTGGCAGCCACGGCGCAGCACGGGTCGCTCGACGTGCACGCCGGCGACGTGGTGCTTTCCGTGCTGCCGCTGGCACACGTGCTCGAGCGCGCCGCCTCGCATTTCTTCCTGGCCCACGGCGCGTGCATCGTGTATGCGACGTCGATGCAGACCGTGGCGCCGGAACTTCGCCAGATCCGGCCGCACCATCTGGTGGCTGTGCCACGCCTGTTCGAGAAAGCCTACAACGCCGTAGTCGGCACGCGCGGGCTGAAGGGGCGCATCGCTCGTTGGGCCGCCCGGATCGCCTACGCCGTGGCCCGCCGCGCGACGCGTGGACGTCCCGTCCCGCCGCTGCTGCGCTTCTGGTGCGCGCTGGCGGACCGGTTGGTCTACCGCGTTCTGCGCCAGCGCATGGGCGGACGCATCCGCACCATCATCTGCGGAGGCGCACCGCTCGAGCGGCACATCGGCGGGCTGTTCCTGACCGCGGGAATCCCGATCCACGAGGGATACGGACTGACGGAGACGTCGCCCGTGATCAGCGCGAACCGGCCGGGGGCCCTGCGGCTCGGATCGGCGGGCGTGCCCTATCCGGGCGTATCCATCCGCATCGCCTCTGACGACGAGATCCAGGTACGGGGCCCGTACGTGACCCAGGGCTACTGGCGGCAGCCGGAAGCCACCGCGCAGGCGTTCACCGAGGACGGCTGGTTCCGCACGGGCGACGTCGGCAGCTTCGACCGCGACGGCTTCCTCTACGTCATCGACCGGCTCAAGGATCTGATCGTCACCGCGGGCGGGAAGAACCTCGCGCCGGGCCCGCTCGAGCAGTCCCTCTGCCTGTCGCCGGCAGTGGCACAAGCCGTGATCCTGGGCGACCGCCGGCCGTACCCGATCCTGCTGGTCGTGCCCGAGCCCGCGGGGCTGCTGGAACTGCTCGACGTGGAGCAGCCGCCACCGCTCGCTGAAGCCGCTAACGACGAGCGCGTCCGGCAACACATCGCGCGCGAAGTAGTGCGACTGCTGCCAGCGGTCGCGCGCGTGGAGCGGCCCAAGCGCATGGCCCTGCTCGGCGAGGAGTTCAGCGTGGATCAGGGCCTGCTCACTCCCACGCTGAAGGTGCGGCGGCGGGCGGTCGCGCTGCGGTACCGGGGCCTGCTCGACCGGATCTACGCGCAGGAAGAGGGCATGGCCCTGCCCTGGCCCGGCGAGCCGGCCTAGGCCGGCCCGCCGCCCGCGGCGAAGGCCGCAGCCACGATCTCCACGGCTTCCTCCTGGATGCGCCGCAGGTGCGCCTCGCCGCGGAAGCTCTCCGCGTAGATCTTGTAGACTTCCTCCGTGCCGGACGGCCGGGCCGCGAACCAGCCCTGGGCCGTCGCGACCTTGATGCCGCCAATGGCCTCGCCGTTGCCGGGAGCGTGCGTCAGGCGGGCCACGATGGGATCGCCCGCGAGTTGCACCGCGGCGATGTGCTCGGGCGCCAGCCGCTTGAGCGCGGCTTTCTGCGCGGGCGACGCCGGCGCGTCCACCCGCTCGTACGCGGGACTGCCGAAACGCTCCTCCAGGACCGCGTAGAGCTCGCCCGGATCCCGCTCTTCGCGCGCGGTCATCTCCGCCGCCAGCAGACCCAGCAGGATGCCATCCTTGTCGGTGGTCCACACCGAGCCATCGCGCCGCACGAAGGACGCACCCGCGCTCTCCTCGCCGCCGAAGGCGAGCGAGCCCGAGAGCAGGCCCGGCACGAACCACTTGAAGACGCCCGGCACTTCCGCCAGCGGCCGGCGCAGGTGCGCTGCCCCCCGATCGATCATGGCGCTCGACCCCAGCGTCTTGCCGCTGCCGGCGTCGGCGCGCCAGCGCGGCCGGTTGCGGCACAGATACCAAACGGCCGCCACCAGGTAGTGATTCGGGTTCAGGAGACCGGCCGAAGGAGTGACGATCCCGTGGCGGTCCGCATCCGGATCGTTGCCGATGGCGACGTCGTATCGGTCCTTCAAGCCGATCAGCCCCGCCATCGCGAACCCGGACGAGCAATCCATCCGGATGCGCCCGTCCCAGTCCAGGGTCATGAACGAAAACGACGGATCGAGCCGCTCGTTGACCAGCTCCAGGTTCAGCCGCCAGCGATCCGCGATCAGCTCCCAACATTTCAGGCTCGAACCCCCGAGCGGATCCACGCCGATGCGCACGCCGGACGCAGAGATCGCATCCATGTCCAGCACCGACCCCAGATCCTTCACGTAGTCACCGGTCAGCGACCAGCTCGCCACCGGCGGCGAGGGATCGGGCACGGCTGTCCGCGGTGGCCCGCCGGCCCGCAGCAGCTCGTTCGCGCGGCGCTCGATGATGGTGGTGGCCGCCGTGTCCGCGGGTCCGCCCGTGGGCGGGTTGTACTTGATGCCGCCGTCCTCGGGCGGGTTGTGCGACGGAGTGATCACGATCCCGTCCGCGAGCGCGGCCTGGTGCCCGTGATTGTGGCGCAGGATGGCGTGCGATATTACCGGCGTCGGGGTGTAGCTCGCGTCCGCGTCCCGCAGCACCAGCACACCCTCCGCCCGCAGCACCTCGACGGCGCTGGCCAGCGCCGGTCCCGACAGCGCGTGCGTATCGGCACCGAGGTAGAGCGGGCCGATCGTGCCCTGCTCGTTCCGGTACTCGGCCACCGCGCGCGCAATGGCGCGGATGTGCGCCTCGTTGAAGCTCCGCCGGAGCGATGAGCCGCGGTGCCCTGAGGTGCCGAAAGAAACGCTCTCCGCTGCCACGGCCGGATCCGGCCGCTCACTCCCGTACGCAGTCAGCAACCGCCCGACGTCCACCCGCAGCTCCTGCGGAACCGGCTGACCTGCCAAGGCATGCTGGCTCATGTGCTCCCGCCCCGACCGATGGCGCTGGCGCCGGCCTGCCTCGACCGGCTTCAGCGCAATCTGGCCAATGCCGCGGTAGCGGGCCAGAAGCGGCAACCGGCGGGTCGCGAGCACGCCGTCTGCCGCATCTGCGGCGAGTTTTTCCACAGGAGTCGTGGACAAGGCGGGTCGCGGTTGTGGAAACGCGGTGGAGAAATGGTGGAATACTGTGAATTCAAATTGTTACAAACGCGCTAGCCGACGGCGCGTGAAAGGGATGCCGGCGCGGGACTCGCGCAGGTTTTCCTCAGAAAGCGGCATGTTTCAGGTAACTCGTTGCAGTATTGTTTGTTACGATCCATTGCGAGAGGCTTGACCGGACGCTCGCTAGGGGGTATCGTGTAGCCAGAGTTCAGCGGCCGGGCGGCAAGACACGGTAGCTGGGCTCGGCTTCCGGAAGGGACGCTTTTCGGAGGCAGTGCTCGCCGGAAATCGGAACCGGTGAGCCGACTGCGAGGTGACTGGCCGCAGTCGAGCCCTCGAGAGAGGGCGGCGCGTCGCGAGCCGCGTGACGTGAGGAAGAGGGAGAGGTTCTGAGGCGCCGCAAGGCGCGGATCCGAGCGATCAGGACCAGGGCTCTCGCCAGTGACAGGAACCCCCGGTAAGCGGATTCGTCCGACTGCCGGGGGTTTCTGTTTTCATCAGGTGCCAAGCACCAAGGGCCAAGCGCCAAGAACTTTTCACTTCTTGGAGCTTGGCCCTTGGCACCTGGCCCCTGGCCGTGGCTCGGATCGTCAATCGGCGACGGGCTCGATGCGCCTCATTATCGACAGGAATGCGAGCGCCCCCGTTGGTGCCATCGCCCCGACGATCAGGTAGACCGGCGTGTAGTTGAAGTGGTCGACGATCCAGCCAATCAGGAGGGTGAAGAGGATGCTGGCGATCCCGGCCGCGGTACCACCGATGCCCGCCACGGAACCGACGTCCTGCTTGGGGAAGCAGTCGGAAGGGAGCGTGATGACGTTGACGATCCAGCTCTGGTAGGCGAACGCGATCAGGCTGACGCCGGCGAGGGCGAGGGCATTGCCGTGGCTGAGCACGACGATGGCGACGCCTGCGGGCAGCAGGGCCGCACTCGGGAACATGACCGACTTGCGGGCGCGATCGACGCTCCAGCCGTGGCGGATGAGCAGGCTGGAGGTGCCGCCGCCGATGAGGTTACCGAGGTCGGCGAAGAGGAACGGGATCCAGGCGAGCACGCCAATCAGGGCGAGGCTGAAGCCGCGTTCGTTCTTGAGGTAGGCGGGCAGCCAGGAGATCAGGAACCACCAGATCGGGTCGGTGAGGAAGCGGGCGGTGACGAGGGCCCAGACCTGGCGGTGACGGAAGAGCGAAATCCAAGGTCGCCGGAAGGGTGCCGTGCCAGCGGTCGCGACGTGGTCCGACAGGATGTGGGAGCGCTCCTCGGGAGACAGGCGCGGGTGCTGGTCGGGGGTGCGGTAGAAAAGGAACCAGAGCAGCATCACGAAAGCGGAACAGCTGGCGCCGATGAAGAAGGCATAGCGCCAGCCCCAGGTGAGTGCCACCCACACGATGAGCGGGGGGGCGAGCACCGCGCCGATGCTCGCGCCGCTGTTGAAGATCGCCATGGCGAAGGCGCGTTCGCGCACCGGGAACCACTCGGCGACGGACTTGGCGGCGCCGGGCCAGTTACCGGCCTCGCCGAGGCCGAGCAGGAAGCGGAAGATGCCGAGTTGGGTGGCGCTCCGGGCGGCCGCGTGGAGCATGGAGGAGACCGTCCACAGTCCCACGAAGCACATCATGCCGACGCGTGTGCCGATGCGATCGAGGATCTTGCCGGAGAGCGTCTGGGAGATGGTGTAGGCGATGAGGAACATGGTCACGACGCGGGAATACTCGACATTGGACATGTCGAACGCGTCCATGATGGTGGGCGCCAGCACCCCGAGCGTCATGCGGTCGATGTAATTGACGACGGTGATCAGGAAGATCATCCCGATCATCACCCAGCGCAGGTGGTGAAAGCGGCGCGTCGGTCGGGCCGGAGAGCCGGTTTCGGGCGCGAGCGTCGTGGTCTTGCTCATAACCTCAATGCGGTTGGACCGTGCCGGGCGGCCACAGTCGTCAGACGAAGTACAGGCCGCCGTTGATCTCGAGCGATTCGCCGGTGACATAGGCGGCGGCATCGGATGCCAGGAACACGATGGCGTTGGCCACGTCGGCGGCCTCCCCTTCCCGCCCGAGGCAGGTACGGGCGGCCGTGGCGGCGCGGGCTTCGGGCTTCGTGAAGGTGTTGTGGAACGTGGTGTTGATCATGCCGGGCGAGACGCAGTTGACCCGGACCCGCTGGGGTCCGAGCTCCTTGGCGAGTCCGCGCGTGAGCGTGAGCACCGCGCCTTTCGCGGCGGCATACATGGTGGCGCCGGGCCCGCCGCCGTCGTGCGCCGCGAGCGAGGCCAGGTTCACGATGGCGCTGCCGGCCGGCATGAAGGGAATGGCAGCCCGGCACACGTACGCGACGCTCTTGAAGTTGAGGGTGAGCAGGAGATCGATGAAGGCGTCATCCATCTCGACCAGGCGCTTGCGCGCCACCAGTCCGCCGGCGTTGTTGACGACCACGTGGAGTTCCTCGCCGAAGGCGCGCCGGGCTTCGGCCACGAGGCGCTCGACGGCGGCGACACTGGTCACGTCCGCCTGCACGGCCACGGCCCGCCCTCCGCTCTCGGAGATCTCCCGGACCACGCCCGCCGCGTCTTCGGGGTTGTCGTAGTAGTTGACGACCACGGCCGCGCCGGCGCGGGCGAGGCCGATGGACACGGCGCGGCCGATGTCGCGCGCGCCGCCGGTAACGAGGGCGACCCTGCCCGTCAGATCCGTACTCACTGCAACCCCTCCACGGAGAAATTTCCAGTCCACTCGAAAGTGCGGCCGTCGGCTCGCACGCGATGCAGCGCGGTGGCGGAAGCCGGGCCGTTGCTCACCATGATCAGCCACCGCAGCCCGCCCGCGCCGCTGACCTCGACGACACTGCCCTCCTGATCGGCGGCGAGCACGCGCACGTCCCGGATGCGGCCGCGGGCCTCCTGCGAGCGCTCCTCGGCCTCGCTGAAGAAGCCGTGGGGCTCGAGGACCGCAGCGAACAGGGTGGTGGCCGCCTGCCGCCGGAGCAGCAGCAGCGGCTCGGAGATCAGGTTGAAGTTGGGATCGCCCGCGCCGGTACGGGCGAACAACACCCCGGTGGCGGGCGCGGCGGCGCTGGTGAGCGTGTAGTAGCGACTACCGTCCAGCCAGGTGAAACGGAACGTACTGTCGGCGCTGGCCGCCGCCTCGGTCCACAGGTGCTGGTAGCCGTGCGCCGAGCCGAGCGCCTCCTGGCTGGTGGTGTGCGCCTGGTACCGAGCGTCCGTGGCGATGAGCTGGCCCCGGAAATGAAGCGGGTAGTCGTAGGTATGCGGCTCGGCGCTCACCAGTCGGAAGAGATCGACCACGACCGGGTAAGGCAGCCGGCCGTCGCGCAGCAGCAGCAGCGTCCGCTGCATGTCCACGCCCGCATAGTATCCACGGGCGCGGGCGCTCATGGCCTGCACCCGGGAACTGCCGGCGTCGAAGAAATGACGTTCGCCCCAGATCGCCTCGTCCGCGTCCTCCCGACCGCCGCTCTGGGTGGTCCGGTCGACCACGACGGTATTGTGCGCGACCGTCTGCATGGCGTACGAAGCGTTCTCAGGCAGGTAGCGCCCGCCGTACTTGGGCTCGATGTTGATCCAGCGGCTGAACCCGTAGTCCGGCACGACTTCGCGCCCGGCGTCGAAGAGCACGAAGTGCAGCTTGTCGAAGTGGCCGTGACCCTGGCCGTGGACGCCGTACTTCATGAGCAGCATGGTCGCGTCCTGCCCCTGGCCGGAGCGCAGGATGCCCAGGCCGCCGCGCCGGCCGGCGAAGCCGTCCGTGAACTCCACGCTGCCGAAGCTCATCGCGGGCGGCTGGGCGCGCGTGGCCAGATCGCGGGCCAGGGCGAGGCCGGCACCGTTCAGGACCACCTGATCCTGGATGGCGGCCGCGCCCAGCAGATTGTCATCGGCGCCGTAGCGCGCATAGCCCACGTCGACGGCGAGCACCACCTCCGGCGCGGTGATGGCCATGGTGCGGGAGGCATCGTTGATGGGCGGGAAGACGCCGTTGGGGAACGCGGTCTGGACCGCCGAGTAGAGCGCTTTCTTCAGGATCTGTTCGCGATACCGGTAGATGCCCAGCTCCGGCTGGTTCCGCTCGATGGCCTCGGCGAAGAAGAAGAACGGCATCAGCGCGTAGCGGACGTAGTAGGGCCCCTCCATGTAGTAACCGTCGGGCGAGAAAAGCAGATCCAGCTGCCGGACGAAACCGCCGGTGCCGTCGTGCCTGGTGCCGTACAGGGCGCGCTGGACGTACTCCTGGTCGCCTATGACGTAACCGATCATGCCGACCGCCGCGGTGGCCCAGGTGCCGTGGTTGTGGATGCGGTCGAACTCGCGCGCGCCGTGCACCGCCAGCCACTCCACCATGGGCCGGAACACGTTCTGCTCGAAGCGCGCGCGGGTCGAGGGCGGTAGCCAGTCGCGCACCGCATCGTAGCCGACCGCGGCGTAGACCAGCCAGTTGGCATCGTTCAGGGCCTGATGGAAGATCTTGCCGGCCGCCTGGTTCTGCGCGAGCGGGTGCGGCCCGAGCGTCGGATAGAAGCCGGCATAGGCCTCGAGCAGGTCCCGCACGAAGCGGGCGTAGCGCTCATCACCGGTGACGGTGAAGAGCAGGCCGGCCTCGTAGAGCTCGCGGTAGTTCTGCTTGTGGCGCTCGTGCGCGTAGCCGCCGGCTTCCCCGGGCGGCGGCACCTCAATGGGCGAGGCCAGCGCCTGATCGATGCGGGCGCGCGCCGCGGCGAGCGAGCGGGCGAAGAGCGGGTAGCGGTCGGCGACCTCCCGGATCGCGGCGACTTCGGCCGCGTTCAGAAAGATGCCGGGACGGCCGCTGGTGGCCGGACTCTGGGCGAGCAGCGTGCCACTCAGCAGGGCGAGCGCGAGGGCGGCCGTGGTGCCGGTCCGGCGTATCATGATAGCCATGAACGGTGGCTGCGGTGGGCGATCGAGCCGACCGCTCAGCGGGTCGGCAGTTCCGGGTAGAGCAGAACGGAGCGGTCGGCCTCTCCAACTGCGGCGGCCAGCTCCTGGATGGCCTGCGTGCGCAGCGTAGTGCTCCCGAGGGCCGCGGCGGTACGCCGCATGGTGAGCAGCAACGCCTCGGGCTCGACCGGGTCGAGCTGCGGTCCAGGCCAGGCGGCCTGGTTGCGCACGTAGGGAGCGAGCCGATCCACGGCGCGCGCAATGCTGCCTCCCGCCGGAGCCTGGTGGTGCCACAGGTCGATGTCCAGCTGGCGGCCCATTTCCGCGAGGCGCGAGAGTGCCTCCACGTTGAAATTGGAGTAGTGCATGGAACGGGTGCGCGCGAGCTCCTGCGGTTGGGAGCCATCGGCCTGGATCTGGGCGCCGATGCGCTCCTTCACGCCGGACACGATGCTCCGGGCCAGCTCGCGATCGCCGATGAAAAGGGCATACGAGGCGGTCTGGGCGGCGAACCAGGAGCCGTGGTTGTTCACGGCCGCCCGCTCGTGCGCGCCGTTGGGGCTGGTGGTGAGCCACGTCAGGTACTGCCGGAACCACTGCTGGAGCGCCTCCTGGTCGGCAGTGGTCCAGGCGGCCGACGACGCGATCAGGCCCGCCGCATCGACCACTTCGATGAACCAGCGGGCGGCGATGATGCCGCTGCCCCGCTCCTCCTCGATGCCGCGCACCAGTTGGGCATAGCGAAGGTGCGGGTTCATGCGCGTGGCCGGGTCCAGGAACCAGGCTCGGAGCTGCCGCGCCGCAGCGGCGGCATACGGCTCCCCGCCCGTGAAGTAGTAGGCCAGCGCCAGCGCTTGCAGGTTCGCGCCCAGCTGCGCCACCCGCGGCTGGTCCAGGTCCCGCTTGCTCTCCGGGTTGGTCTCCCCGTCCCGGCGGATGTACGGGAGTCCGTCCGCCTTGCTGGGATCCGGCCACCAGTACGGGCTGAGGCTGAAGTAGTCGTGCGGGTCACCGCTGGGCGGCAGCAGCGTCGACTTCAGGGTGACCGCCACCGGCGGCTGCGCGACCGCGTGGTCCGCCTCCGCCACCAGCCGGGCCGCCGCAGCCCGCAGCTGCGCATCCCCCGCCTGCAGGCGCGCGCGGACGCGTCGCAGCTGGGCGCCATCGATGGCGAAGACGCGCGGCACCGAGTCCGCCGTCAGTACGGTCGTGGGCGAACCGCAGCCTGCGGGCAGGGACAGGGCGACGGCTGCGGCCCAGGGTGCGAGGCCATGCAGCACGGAGGCGATCATGCGAATGACTCCTGGGTGAAACCAGCGCGAGCCGGCCAGGCCCGCGCTGGTTT
>VEPF01000116.1 GCA_012027055.1 Gemmatimonadota bacterium
GCCGCGAGGGCCATGCGCGCGGCGGCCGCGCCGGGTGCCACCCCGGCCGAGCTGATCGCGCTGCTCGATGCGGATCCGACCGCCTGCGCGGACGCGGCCCGGCAGCAGTCCCGCCTCCGGCACGCGCTGAGCGAGTGCCGCCGCGTCCTGGCCGCCACCCGCCTGCTCGAAGCCGGTGACGGACCCGGCTTCGGACGGCTGATGACGGAGTCGCACCGGAGCCTGAGCGACGACTACCAGGTGAGCACCCCCGAGCTGGACCGGCTGGTCGAGCTGGCGCTCGAGGCGGGCGCGCTGGGCGCGCGCCTCACCGGCGCCGGGTTCGGCGGCTGCGCCATCGCGCTCTGCACCACCGAGTCCGTTGCCGCGGTACGCGCGCACCTGGCGAACGCCTTCTACCGCGCCCACGGTCCCACCGCCGAGACCGCGCTGTTCGTGGCCGCGCCCGGGCCGGGTGCGGGAGTCGAGCCGCTCGGCTGAGCTGCTGCGCACAACTCGCGGGATCAGCCGTCCAGCCGTAAGATTGCGCCCGGCCGGGTCCCGCGCGGGGTGCGGCCGGGAAACCCGAACGGATCCGGAAGACAATGAGCGGATTGAACGGCCGTCGCGTACTGGTCACCGGTGCCAGTTCCGGCATCGGCGAGGCGTGCGCCCGCCGGTTCGCGGCGGAAGGCGCGCCCCTGGTGCTGTGGGCGCGCCGCCTGGAGCGCCTCGACGTCCTCGCGGCCGAGCTGCGGGAGCGGCACGGCGTGGCGGTGCATTGTGCCCGTGTGGACGTGCGTGCGCGCGAAGTGGTGAATGCGGCCGTGGCCGGGCTGGCCGAGGCGGACCTGGTACCCGACGTGCTGGTCAACAACGCCGGGCTGGCGGCCGGCTTCGACCTCTTCCAGCAGAGCGACCCCGACGACTGGGATCGCATGATCGACACGAACGTGAAGGGACTGCTGAACGTGGCGCGCGCCCTGCTTCCGCTCATGATCGCGCGCGGCCGGGGACACATCATCAACATCGGCAGCACCGCCGGCCACCTCACCTATCCGCGCGGCAACGTGTACGCCGCGACCAAAGCTGCGGTGCGCGCGCTCACGGAAGGCATCAACCTCGACTGCGTGGGCACGCCGATCCGGGTGTCCACCGTCGATCCCGGGTTCGCCGAGACCGAGTTCTCCCTGGTGCGCATGAAGGGAGACGAACTGCGGGCGAAGCAGGTGTACCAGGGCTACCGGCCGCTACACGGCGAGGACGTCGCCGACGTGATCGCCTACGTGGCCGGGCTCCCGGAGCACGTCAACGTGCTCGACGTGGTGGTGATGCCCACCGCCCAGCGGAATGCGTACGTGGTGCACCGGCAGGCATAGCGCGGCGCGCGCCCGCGGGGCGCACCCCCTGAACCAGCGAGCAAGAGGCGGTAATGGCCAATTCCATGGCGGAGTTCCACACCAGTCACGGCGCCTTCACGGTGGAGCTGTTCGATGACCGCGCGCCGGCCACGGCCCGGAACTTCCGCGACCTGGCAGAGAAGGGCTACTACGATCGTCTGATCTTCCACCGGGTGATCGACGGCTTCATGATCCAGGGCGGCTGCCCGGAAGGCACCGGCCGCGGCGGCCCCGGCTACCGGATCAAGGACGAGTTCCACCCGGAGCTGAAGCACGACACCGAAGGCATCCTCTCCATGGCGAACGCCGGTCCCGACACCGGCGGCTCTCAGTTCTTCATCACGCTCGCGGCCACGCCCTGGCTGAACGGCAAGCATGCCGTGTTCGGCAAGGTGGTCTCGGGCATGGACGTGGTGCGGGCGATCGGGAAGGTGAAGACCGGTGCGGGCGCCCGGCAGCTGCAGCCGGTCAACAAGGAGAGCGTGACGATCCGGGAAACCGCCGGGTCCTGAGCGCGGCATCCGCGCGCGGCACGGCCCGCGCGGGCCTCCGGTTCAGCTGGCGAGCAGTGGCGCGCTGCCCGCCAGCGCGGCCTCGAGGTCCGCGGGCGTGCAGCCGGCCAGCCGCCCGAGCGCCGCGGGCGGTACCTGGCGCCGCTCGCCTCCCGTGAACAGCCGCAGCACGCGCGCCGAGCGGTAGAGCTCGTCCGCGATGCGCGGCAAACCGATCAGGCCGGCCTGGCCGCCCGGACCCAGCCGCAGCACCTCGCCGGACCGCCGGAGCAGCAGCAGGTCGAGCGCGAACATCAGGGACTTCTCGGGGAAATCCAGGTAGGCATCCCCCGGTCCCAGGCCGAGCTCCAGGGCGAGCCGCTCCTCCACCCGCCGCTTCAGCGGGGTGTCCGTCCCCAACCACGCGGCCGCCGGCAGCGAGAGCTCCGCTGCAACCACTTCGCTGGCGCGCTTGGGGAGGCGCCGGTTCCGCAGCTCGGAGACCAGCTCGCCTACCCGCCGGGCCAGCGGCTCTTCGGCCCGGGCGGCGCGTTCGCCGAGCAGGTGGAGCACCCCCTCGTCTGTCTGCCCCAGCAGCTCGCGCGCGTCCAGCAGTCCGCTCGCGAGCGCGTCATCCACGATCCGCTTGTACAGGACCGTGGCTGCGCGCACCGCATGGTGCCAGTACACGTTCCGGAACATCTGGTACTTCGCGAACAGGAGCGACTCCAGTGCGGCCACTCCCTTCTCGTGCACGCCCACCTCGAGACGGCCTGTCTCGGGATCCGCGAGCAGCAGCAGGCCGTGCAGCAGCCGGTCGACATCCACCTCCCCGTATGGCACGCCGCAGAAGCGCGCGTCCCGCTTCAGGTACTCGATCTTGTCCAGGTCGAGGCTGCCCGAGACCAGCCCTTGCAGCGGGTTCTCCGACCGGCCTCTGATCAGCGCCTCGATGGCCGGCGCGGCGTCAGCCGCGATCCGCGCCAGGGCGCGGGCCACTGCCGGGTCGCGCATGAACAGCGCGGCCAGCGTCTCGTGATCGCCCGGGATGCGGTCCGGCTCCAGCTCCTCGAGCGCGTGTGAGAACGGATAGTGGCCGATGTCATGGAGCAGCGCCGCGATCGGGATGACCGCGCAGTCCCCTTCTGCAACGGGTGCCAGGGCGTTCCGCTCGCGCAGGACGGCGAGCGCGCGGCGGGCCAGGTGGTAGACGCCGAGCGCGTGATCGAAGCGGGTGTGCGTCGCACCCGGATAGACCAGGTGGGCGAGACCCAGCTGGCGGATGTAGCGCAGCCGCTGGAACGCGGGCGAGTCCACGATGGCGGTCGCGGTCTCGTCCAGCCTGATGGTGTCCCAGAGCGGGTCGCGGATGGTGATGGCCATGCCGTTCAGCGGAGCCCCGCGCGCTTCACCAGCGAGGTCATACGGGGATCGCGACGGTACGGATCGAAAGTGGGATCCACGGCGACGTCCTGGGCCGAGATATCCTTCGCAGCGATCGCCCGGTCCAGCTCTGCGAACACCTTTTCGCGATCGCCCAGTCCCGCGTACACGGTGGCCAGCAGATAATGGCTGGTCTCCGCCTGCGACTCGAGCGCGCGTAACGCCTGCTGCGCCTCCGCGCGCCGCCCCGCGCGAGCCTCGACGAAGCCGTTGACGGCGATGATGTACTGGTCCTCGCCGCCGTGCAGCTTGGCCTTGGTCGCGGCGGCGATGGCTTCGTCATGCTGGCCGAGGTAGCTGTAGGCCAGGGCGAGGTTCCCGAGGGTGACCGGCGATTCCGGCGCGAGCGCCAGGCCATCCTGCATGGTCGTGATGCCCCGCTCGGCCTGGCCGGCATACATGAACATCGCCGCGAGATTGCTGATCAGCCCCAGGTTGACGGGGTCGAGCTGCACCGCGCGCTCGGCTTCGGCCAGCGACTCCTCGGTCCGGCCCTGTATCATCAGCAGCCACGCTAGGTCGCTCCGGGTGAACGCCAGCCCCGGGTTGAGCCTCAGCGCCCGCCGGTAGTGTTGTTCTGCGGCCCGGAGGTCCCACTCAGCGCGGGCGATGGTGCCCAGCACGTATTGCGACTCGCCGTCGTCGGGCGCGAGCCGGACGGCCTGCTGCGCGGCGGACCTGGCCAGCGCCTGCAGCGAATCCCGCCGGCCGAAGAACTGGTAGGCCTGGTAACTGTAGGCGCGCCCGAGCTCGGAGTACGCACGGGCATACTGCGCGTCCCGGGCGATCGCCTGGTTGAGCAGGCCCACGGCCTGCTGCACCGACTCGCGCGTACCTACCCGCCGCAGCGAAAGCGCCTTGAGCACCAGCGTGTGTGCCTCGGGGTCCTCGGTCTCCTGCGCCACCAGCGGCGCTGCGGCCCGCTCCCCGCCCAGCTTCAGCTGCAGCGCTTCCGTGATCCGGCGCGCGATCTCGTCCTGCAGCGCGAACACGCCGGCGAGCTCGCGGTCGTAGCTCTCGCTCCACCGGTGATAGCCCGTCTTCGCGTCGATCAGCTGCGCGGTCACGCGGATCTGGTTGCCTTCCTTGCGGACACTGCCCTCCAGCACGTTGGCTACCTTGAGCGCGCGCGCCACCGAGTCCACCGAGACGTCCTTGCCCTTGTACGCGAACGCGCTCGTCCGCGATGCGACGCGCAGCTCCGGCAGCTTCGCCAGTGCGTTCAGCAGCTCTTCGGTGAGCCCGTCCGTGAAGTACTCCTGGTCCTTGCCCACGCTCATGTCCGCGAATGGCAGCACCGCGATCGAGCCCTGCTCCGCCACCTGCGCGCCCACCTGCACCGGCCCGCCCGCCGGCGAGCCGCGCACACTGCCGCGGCTCACGAACGCCACGGCCGCGCCCGCGATGACCAGGATGCCCGCGAGCATCAGCAGCTCCACGCCGGTTACTCGCTGGGTGCCTTTCTCGCCGTGGTACCAGGCGATGACGAGCACCGCGAAGAAGCCAATGGCGAGCAGCACCGTGGCGGCGCGCAGCACCAGGCTGGGCCACGCGAACGGTTGGGCCAGGAGATCCAGCACCTGGAGGAGTAGCCAGGCACCGGCCAGATAGGCGAGCGCCCAGTGGCCGATCTTGCGGCTGTTCAGGCGGGCCAGGACGGATCGCAGCAAGGCGACCTCCGCGTCACTGCCAGGGTGTGTCCGCAACCGCGGAGGCATGGCCGGTCCCGCCACCCGCGCGAGCGCCATCGAAGATGCGGTCGGGCGCGAACCGCGGGCAAGCGCGGACGAGCCGGCGGAAAGCGTGCGCAGTGCGGGCGCTCCTCGTCGTTGCGGCCGGGCGCGCGCCCGCGCTGGCGGCGCGCGCCCGAAGCCGACGGGGCCACCCCGCGCGGCACTGGACCGGGTCCGGCTTCGCGCCTACGTTCCGGCGTGCGGCGCAACTTGCTCATCCTCCTGTGTCTCGCTCCGGCACCCGTGCTGGCGCAAAGCACCCCGGCCCTCTGTCCCGAGGGGCGCATCTCGTACGTACATATCGACAACGCGTCCATATTCGACGTCTCCGACCCCAACCTGGACCGGCGCTTCGGCTGGGCGTACCGCGCCGCCAACGCCCTGCACGCCCGCACCCGGGACGTAGTGTTGCGGCGCGAGCTGCTGTTCGCGCCCGGGGACTGCTACGACAGCTTCCTCGCCGACGAGTCCGAGCGCCTGCTGCGCGCCTACAACTTCCTAGCCGAAGTCGACATCTACGCGGTCCCGCAGCCGGACAGCACCGTCCAGGTGATCGTCGACACGCGCGACGAGTGGAGCACCCGCGTGGACGTGCGCATCGGCACCCGCCGCGGCGTTACCCTGGAGGGGATCCGCGCCACCGAGGACAACCTGCTGGGCACCGGCCAGACCGTGGGCGCGTTCTACTTCGAGCGGGAAGTGACGCGGGAGTACGGGCTGCTCTATTACACGCCGCAGCTGCTGGGCTCGCGCTGGGACCTGGCCGCCGAGTTCGGCCGGACCCGGCCCGGCAACTTCGTCCGCCAGGAGCTCTCCTATCCGTACATCGGCGAGGTCGGCAGGTGGGCCGGACGGCAGAGCTTCCGGCGCGAGGACCTGTTCTTCGATTACGTAACCGAAGACGATCCCCGGCCCAATGCGCCCCACGTGCTCCAGCCGGTGCGCGCCGAGGCCTTCGACGCGGCCGCGGTGCGGCGCTTCGGCCGGCCGGGCCGGCTGGCGATCGTCGGGGGCGCGCTCACCTACCAGCAGCTCGCGTACGCAGGCCCGCCCGAGCTCGCGCCCCGCGGTGACTACGACGAGCGCGAACCGGCGCACGACTCCATGCGCGTGCGGCTGCTGCCCCAGGCGCGACCGCTCGAGAACGTCCGCGCCTTCGCCCTCCTCGGCTTCCGCAACGCGCTCTGGGTCCGCCGCCGCGGACTGGACAGCATGCGCGGCCAGGAGGACGTCCGGCTCGGCACCGAGGCCGGCCTGGTCCTCGGCCGCTCCCTGCCCGCGCTCGCTCACGACGACGACCTGTTCGCCACCCTCACTTTCTACTCCGGCCTCGAATCGAGCCGGGCCCTGGTGATCGGTCACACCCGCCTCGATGCGCGCCGCGTCCCGGGCAGCCGGGCCGCCGTCTCGGCCTGGCAGGACCTGTACCTGGACGGCGAGCTGCTGGCCTACCTCAAGCCGGCCGAGACGGGCCACCATACGCTGCTGCTCCGCGCGGCCGGCTTCGGCGGCTGGAACACCCGTACCCCCTTCCAGCTGACCCTGGGCGGAGTCCGGGCGGTGCGCGGCTACGACCCGGACCGCTTTCCCGGCGGCCGCCGCATCGTCGCCAGTCTCGAGGATCGGATCTACTTCGGCTGGCCGTTCCCGGACGTGCTGGACGCGGGCGGGACCGTGTTTCTGGACGGGGGCCGGATGTGGGCCGGGGACGTGCCGTTCGGCGGCGATTCCGGGTGGCAGGCCGCGGTCGGAGTCGGCCTGCGCGCATCCTTCCCCGCGGGCAGTCGTTCGACCTACCGGCTGGATTTCGCGTGGCCGCTGGAGCGGGGCACGAGGCTGGGCGATTTCCAGGTCCTGGTATCGCTGGGGGAAGTGATCGGGCTGCAGACGCGCATCACGGACGATCAGATCGACCGGTCGCGGGCACAGGGCGTGGCCGGCGGGCTTTTCCCCTTCCGCTGAGGCTGGACGTGCGCGCCGCGTGCTACCTGGCCAGTTGGGTCCTCCCGGTCGCGGGCGCGCCGCTGCGCGACGCCGGGGTGCTGGTGGGGCCGGACGGGAGGATCGTCGCGGTCGGGCCGCGCGCGCAGCTCCCGGCTGGGGAAGCGATCGACCGCGTGGACCTGGGCGCGGCCATCCTGCTGCCCGGGCTGGTGAACGTGCACGCGCACGCCGAGCTGGCCGCCTTCCGGGGCCTGCTCGAGGACCTCCCGTTCCCCCGCTGGATCACGACGCTCCGCCGGTGCAAGCAGGAGGCGGCGGCCACGCCTGCGGAGCTCCGGGCGGCAGCCCTGCTCACCTGTGCCGAATCGCTCGCCGTCGGGATCACCACGTTCGGAGCCACGGAAGACTCGGACGCGGCGGCCGCGGCATTGCGGGAGACCGGCATGCGCGGGGTGATCTTCCGCGAGGTCTTCGGGCCGGATCCGCAGCAGGCTTCGGCGGCGTTGCAGGAGCTCGTCCAGCACCTGGATGCGCTGCAGTCCGAAGCCGGTGAACTGGTGCAGGTCGGGGTCTCGCCCCACGCTCCCTACACGGTTTCCGACGAGCTGTACGGGCTGGTGGCCCGGCTCGCGGAGCGACGGCAGCTGCCGGTGGCGGTGCACGCCGCCGAAGCCGAAGCGGAAGCCAGCCTGGTGGTGCGAGGGGAAGGCCCGTTCGCCGCCGGGCTCCGCGCGCGCGGCCTGGCCACCCCGCCGCGCGCGCGGTCGATCGTCGCCCTGCTGGAGCGCACCGGGATCCTGGCCCTGCGGCCGCTGGTGATTCATGCCGTTCGGGTCGGTGCGGAGGACCGGGGCCTGCTCGCCGCGGCCGGCGCGAGCGTGGCGCACTGTCCGACCGCGAACGCGCGCCTGGGCCACGGTGTCGCTCCGGTGGTGGAGCTGCGGGCGGCTGGCGTGAACGTGGCCCTGGGTACGGATTCGGTGGCCAGCAACAACCGGCTCGACCTGCTCGAGGAAGCCCGTACCGCGCAGCTGCTGCAGCGGGCGAGGCTCGCCTCCGCGAGTGCGCTGCCCGCGTGCGAGCTCCTGGAAATGGTCACGCTCGCGGGCGCCCGGGCGCTCGGGCTGGCCGACCGGATCGGCTCGCTGGAGCCCGGCAAGGACGCGGATCTCTGCGCGGTCGCCATCGACCGCCCGCACACCGAGCCCGCGCACGACCCGCTCGCCACGCTCTTCCACGCCGCCCGCGGAAGCGACGTGGTGCTGACCGTGGTCCGCGGACGGGTCCTCTACCGCGCCGGCCGCCTCCTGACCATCGATCCGGCGGATACGCGGGCGACGCTGCACGCGCTGGCCGCCCGGCTGGCGGCCGCGCGCGGCACATCCCGGTAGCGACCCGGACGCCCCGCACACTACCTTGGCGGGTCCATGCTCCCGCTCAATGCGCTCGCGGTTCTGGCCGGCCAGCTGCTCGGCATCGCCTTCGCTGCCGGGCTCAACCTCTACGCTACCGTGGCGGTGCTCGGCACGGCCTCGCGGCTGGGCCTGGTGCCGCCGCTGCCACCCGGCCTGCGCGGCCTGACCAACGCCCTCGTCATCGCCAGCGCGGCCGCGCTCTTCTGCGCGGAGCTGGTCATCGAGAAGCTGCCCGTGTTGGGCGGGTTCTGGACCGGCGCCCACACCCTGATCCGCCCGGTCGCAGCCGCGCTCCTCACCTTCGTGGCCTTCGCCACGCAACCGCTCGAGCAGCGGCTCGCCCTGGCTGCCGCCACCGGCCTCATCGCCTTCGCCGCCCATGGCGCTCAGACGGGGTTGCGCGTGGTGCTCGCCAGCGCGCGGGGACCGCGCAGCGCGCTGCATACCGCCGTGGCCGCAGTGACGCTCGACGCGATCGCCATCGCTACCGCGCTCACCGCCCTGCTCAATCCCGCCGCGGCCGGAGTGCTCGGGGCCGGCGCCATCGTCCTGCTCGCCCTGGCCGGCCCCCGCCTCTGGCGCGCGGCCATCTTCGGCGGCCACGCCCTGATCGCCCGCGTGGGCGGGTTCTTCGGCCACCGCGGCTGGAAGACCGGGCGCGAACTGCCCCGCCGGGTCCGCCTGGCCGCGCTCGCCGCCCCGCTCGGCGGCGCCGAAGCCCGCGGCACCCGGATTGCCGTCATCGGCCTGCCCCGTACGGCCGCCTATCGCACTGGCTGGCTGGTCTTCGACGCTGGTGGCGCCTGCTTCATCCACGCCACCCCGCTGACCGCCCGCCGCACCCCGCTGCCCCCGGTCGCAGCAGTTGAAGTGCGCCCCGGTCCCATGGTGGACGTGCTCCGGGTCATCGCCTCCACCCCACCGTTGCCCCTGTTCCTGCTCAAGGACGGACCCTCCCCCGCGAACGTCACGGCCGAGCTCCGGGGCGGCAGCTGAGCGCCGGGATCCGGGTATGCTCCGGGACTGGAATTCAACAATTGTT
>VEPF01000360.1:0-3393 GCA_012027055.1 Gemmatimonadota bacterium
GCGGCCTCGCCCGCTGGGTACCGCTGCTGCGGCGCCGTATCGGCCTGGTCGCGGTGAAGCCGTGACCGGACGGGGCCGATGGTTGTGGCGGGCAGCGCAGGTGGTCCTGCTCGCGGTCGTCGCCTGGGGGCTCTATCGCGCCCTGGCCGGACAGCTCTCGCAGCTGACCTGGGCCGAAGTGCGCCGGGCGGGCACACCAGCCCCCGGCGCGTTGTTCCTTTCGACCCTGATGCTGGTCGCGGTATACCTGCTGCACGCGGCACTGTGGCGGCGCATCACGGCGGATGTCGGCGGTGGCCGCACCGGGACCCGCGCTGCGCTGCATGCCTACTTCGTGTCCAGCCTCGGTCGTTACATCCCGGGTCGGCTCTGGCAATTGGCGGGACTCGCGGTGCTGGCCGGACGTGCGGGGTTGGCGCCCTCGCGCGCCCTGGCCGCTTCGCTCTTCGCACAGCTGGGATTCCTGACAACCGGCCTGCTCTTTCTCGGCCTCACTCTGCCCGATCTCGCAGGCAGGATGGGCACCGAGACGACCCGGGGGCTCAATCCGATCCTACTGGCTTCGGCGTTGGCCGTTGCGGTGGCCGTGCTCATCTGGCTGCTCGGCGCCACCCGGCTCGGACGCTCAATGCACGGCTGGGTGGAGCGGCGGCTGGGCACCCGCATGGGACAGCGGGCGGCAGCCGCCCTCGCCATTGCCGATGAAGTGGAACCGCGCCGGGCCCTGCTCTGGGCCTCGGGCTACGCGGCGTCGTGGCTGCTGTTCGGGGCCGCATTCGTGGTGTTCGTCCGCGCGTTCGTCCCGGTCCCGGCAGCGCACGTGGTCGCCACCGCGGGGACGGTGGCGGCGGCCTACCTGGCGGGTTATCTGTTCTTCCTCACACCGGCCGGGCTGGGAATGCGGGAGGCGGCCATGGGCCTGCTGCTCGCTCAGTTCCTGGCACCCGGTGCCGCGGCCGTGATCGCGGTATTGTCCCGGGTCTGGTTCACGGCCGGCGAGCTGCTGCCGCTGGCGCTGATCCCGCTGCTGCCGCGGGACACGGCGGCTGCGGACGCT
Organism: Gemmatimonadota bacterium; assembly: GCA_012027055.1. Lineage (GTDB taxonomy): Bacteria > Gemmatimonadota > Gemmatimonadetes > Longimicrobiales > RSA9 > VEPF01. The sequence continues at coordinate 1,058 of VEPF01000360.1, forward strand.
TCCGGATTGCGCTGATGGGAGAAAACGCGGTGCGTGGGCTGGTCATCATTCCGACCTACAACGAGCGCGACAACCTGCCTCGCCTGGTGCCCGGGGTGCTCGGGCAGGATCCGCGCCTCGAGGTGCTGATCATCGATGACGCTTCTCCGGACGGCACCGGCGAGGTGGCCGATGGCATCGCGTCCGAAGAGCCTCGCGTCCACGTGCTCCACCGGGCTGGCAAGCTCGGCCTCGGGACCGCGTACATTGCCGGCTTCCACTGGGGCCTGGAGCACGGGTTCGACTGGCTGTTCGAGATGGACGCCGACTTCTCGCACGATCCCGCGCACCTGCCTGCGTTCATCGCCGGCCTGGCCGAATACGACGTCGTCCTCGGTTCCCGCTACCTGGATGGCCGGGTGACCGTGGTCAACTGGCCGATCACGCGGCTGCTGCTCTCCTATTTCGCGAACGTCTACGCCCGAACGGTAACCGGGTTGCCTCTCTTCGATGCGACCGGTGGCTTCAAGGCCTTCCGGCGGCAGGTGCTGGAGCAGGTGGCTCTGGATCGGGTCGAATCCGAGGGCTACTCCTTCCAGATCGAGATGAGCCTGCGCGCCTGGAAGAAGGGCTTCCGGATCGGCGAGATCCCGATCGTGTTCGTGGACCGCACCACCGGCGAGTCGAAGATGTCGAAGCGCATCATCCGGGAGGCCATCTGGAAGGTCTGGAAGCTCCGCCTCCTGAGCATGCTGAATCGGCTGTAATGGCCATCAAGGACCTGCTCTGGGCCTGCCCCGCCTGCCACCGCGTCGAGTCGATCGCCGCCGACGGGCGCTGCTCGGCTTGCGGGACGCGGTATCTTCGTGGCACCGGAGCCAGGATCAGGGCCGTCACCCCCGACAGTGTCAAGGAACAAACCGCGCTCGAGTGGCTGGCCCAGCTGCCCTGGCCCGACCTGGAGGGGGATGGGCGTTCGCTGCCGGCCGGCCTAGCACCCCCGTTCGCGCAACGGGTGCTGGCCAGACTGGCTACTGGTGCCGAGGCGCTCCGCCGTGGCACCGACTGCCTGGGCTTCATCGAGTCCTTCGCACCCTCCGCGCCCGGACGGCTGGAGTTGACCGACACCCACGTGACTTTCATGCCGGACCAGGGCGCCGGGTGGTCGTGGGAGCTCACTGGCATTACCGCCATTTCCCCCTCCTCGTCCGCCCTGCAGCTGAAAGCGCGGGGCCATCCGGTGGCACAACTGCGCTTCACGGACGGGTCGTTGCGACTCTGGGAGCAACGGCTCCAGTACTGCGTGCGACATGCCTATGTGAGGGCAGGGCAGGGGGTGATAACCGAGTTCCAGCCACGCATCCGCACCCGATGAAGCCCGCCACCGTCCCCGAACCGGACCTCCTCTACTGGCTCATCCACGGCGCCCCGCGGTGGCTCTGGCGGCTGTTCGGGACCGCGCGGGCCCTCGGCCAGGAGAACATCCCGGAAGCCGGTCCCTTCCTGCTCATCGCCAACCACCAGAGCGTGATGGATCCGCTCCTCATCCAGAGCCTCTGCCCTCGGCCCATGCATGCCATGGCCAAGTCGACCCAGTTCCGAACCCCCGTCATCGGGGCGATCATGTCCCATTGCTACGGGTTCCCGGTCCGGCGTTTCCAGGTCGACCCCCAGGCCGTCCGGGTCACCCTGCGCAGACTCGCTGCGGGATACCCGGTCGCGATCTACATCGAAGGCGAACGCACCTGGGACGGGCGCCTGCAGCAACCTCGCGCCGGCACCGTCCGGACTGCCCTCAAGGCTGGCTCCCCAATCCTTCCGTGCGCCATCGCAGGCGCCTACGACGTGTGGCCACGCTGGGACCGGAGTTTCCAGCGCGGCCGAATCTGCGTGAGTTTCGGCACGCCCTTCAGGCTTCCCAAATTGAATCGCCGTGCGGACCGGGAGGCAGCGTTGCCGGGCGCCACCACGACCATCATCTCCGCCATCCGCGCCGAGCTTGACCGAGCGCACGCATGGCTCGAATCACCATCGGCTGAACGCCACTAATCCCACGCTGTGCAGTAACATACCACCCGCCACCTCAATCACCTTCGAGACGTTGCCCCAAGCGTTGGATGCGCAGCGCCGGGCGCGATCACACCGGACGCACGGCTGCGCAGCGGACTGAAAGCAAGACTCCACGGTACCGAAGCCGACCGGGAACCGGGTCTGTTAACGGGCATGGCGAATTAGCCACCACCGCCGGCCGTTGCGCAGTGCCAAACTCACCGCCGCCGCACACCACGCAGCCGGGAAGAGGGAAGTTGCCGGTCCTGAAGAAATGGACCCCGATACGGCAGCACAGCGGCTGCGAT
>VEPF01000360.1:3403-4283 GCA_012027055.1 Gemmatimonadota bacterium
GCCAGGCGTTCGCAGGCGCGGAAGAAGCGCGGCCGCCAGATCCGGGGATCAAAGAAAGGGAAGGTGGGCCCCGATTGCAGATGGGCATGGTCGGGATGTGGATTCCCGGTTGGTTGTCCACCAGTAAAGTTTACATAACGTATATTATACGAAGCGCTGCGGCGACGAAGACGCTTTCGGTTCGGGCGGGCTTTCGCCACTCTTCGAGGCAGCCCGAGCCATTTGACCACACCGCTCCCGGCGCTCGGCGTCGGTTGCTGCTTCCCTGCACGGATCTTGTCTTCGCGAAATGGGAGAGACCAGGAAGACGGCGGATTCCGGATATGTGACCGTCGGGGCGGCGGCCGTGCTGCGCGGTGCGCGGCGCGGCGCCCTGCCGGCGCAGCCGGAGGCGCAACTGGCCACCTTGGTCAGTCGAGTGCCGGTCGGGGATGAATGGCTCCACGAGATCAAGTTCGATGGGTACCGCCTGATGGCCCGGGTCGAAGGCAATCGGGTGGAGTTGTGGACGCGCAGCGGGAACGACTGGGCGAGTCGCTTCCCGGCCATTGCGGCAGCGGTGGGGCGTCTGGGCGTGGAACGCGCCCTGCTGGACGGCGAGGTGGTGGCGCAACTCGCGGATGGCCGGACCAGCTTCCAGACGCTGCAGAACTCCCGCGGCGATGCTGACTTGCGTTACTACGGTTTCGATCTGCTCTTCCTCGATGGGCTGGATCTCACGCAATGCCAACTTGATGCGCGGAAGAACGTGCTGCGGGAGGTGCTTGCGGCCAGGAGTGGCGCCGGCGGTCCGTTGCGCTACAGTGACCATGTGATCGGCCAGGGCCAGGCGTTCTTCGAACAGGTCTGCGCGGCCGGTCTCGAGGGCGTCGTCAGCAAG
>VEPF01000360.1:4293-9374 GCA_012027055.1 Gemmatimonadota bacterium
CGGCGAGCGGCTCAAGGTCATATGTTTACGGGCGCAGGAGGTCGTCGTCGTCGGCTACACCGACCCGTGCGGTTCACGGGCGGGCCTGGGTGCTCTGCTCCTGGCCACGAGCGAGCACGGGCAGCTGGCATATCGGGGTAAGGTCGGCACGGGCATGAGCGGGGCGGTGCTGCGCGAGCTCAGGGAACGCATGGAAGAGCTCCGCGAGGACCGTCCGTCGATCATTCCAGGCCGCGCCGTCCAGTCTCGAGGGGTGCATTGGATCAGGCCAGAAATGGTTGTACAGGTTGCGTTTACGGAGATCACGCCGGATGGGCTGCTGCGCCATCCGGTCTTTCGGGGGGTGCTGGATGACCGGGAGGCGCGGCATGTGGTGCTGGAGACACCATTGTCCAGCCCGGTCGCTGGAACGGATCCCCTTCCCTCTGGAGCTTCGGCCCGGTTCCCTGCCGTAGTTCGGCGCGACCGGCAGCAGATGGAGGTTGCCGGAGTGAGGATATCTAGCCCGGACAAGGTACTGTACCCCGAAAAGGGATTCACCAAGGAAGCCGTGGCGCGGTACTACGAGGCCGTGGCGCCCTGGATTCTGCCCCACATCAGCGACCGGCCGCTGACGCTGGTGCGCTGCCCGCAGGGCCATGCGGCGGGCTGCTTCTTTCAGAAACACATGGACGAGGTCGACTCCCCGTACCTGCGTCGGGTTCAGGCGAAGGAGGCCGAAGGTGCCCGTGACTACCTCTCCGTGTGCGACCTGCGGGGCATCTTGGCGGTGGTGCAGCTGGGAGCGCTGGAACTGCACAGCTGGAACTCGCGGGCAGACAAACTGGAGTTTCCGGACCGTGTAACGATAGATATAGATCCTGATCCTACAGTATCATGGGATGGTACGGTTCAAGCAGCACTTGAGGTCCGTGCCCTGCTCGGAGAGCTCGGCCTGGAGAGCTTCGTCAAGACCACCGGTGGCAAGGGGCTGCATGTCGTAGTGCCGCTGGTACGCCGCTCCACCTGGGAGGAGGTGAAGGGCTTCGCGCGGGCGCTGGCAGGCACGGTGGCGGCTGCGAGCCCGGGCCGCTACACCCTCCAGCTATCCAAATCCCGTCGCAAAGACAGGTTGTTGCTGGACTATCTGCGCAATACGCGGGGGGCCACGGCGGTGGAGGTGTACAGCACGCGAGCCCGGGCCGGAGCGCCGGTCTCGACGCCGGTTTCATGGGCCGAGCTGGGCGCGGGGGTAGACCCGCAGGATTTCACGATCGAGACGGTTCCGGCGCGGCTGGCGGCGGGGATCGATCCCTGGCGTGAATACGGCGCCGCGAGGCAATCGCTCACGGCGCCGTTGCTGCGTCGGCTCGGTTTGCGGTGAGGGCTCGGTCTCAGCCGGCCTGCTTGGCGGAGGCAGCAGCCTGCGCCTCGGCAAGGCGGAGCTGCCACACCTGCCGGGCCGGGTTGGCCTCCGGGGTTTCGTCCAGCAGGCGCTGATAGATCTGCGCCGCGCCGGCCGCGTCTCCGCGAGCCATGCGCAACCGGCCGACGTTGTCGAGGGCGTCCTGCTTCTGGAAATCGAACGGCGCCTTGTCCCCCACCCGGAGGTAGATCTCTTCCGCCTGGCGCGGCTCCTGCCCGGTCTCATGGGCCGCAGCGGCGAGCAGCGCGGCGTTGACCCCGGTGGGCGAGCTCAGGTCGTCATCGATCGCATCGACCACTTCGGCCGCCTTCTGGACCTGGCCGGTGGCCAGATATTCCTGACCCAGGAGCAGACGGGCTTCGGTGGCGGAACGGGTCCCGCCGTAAGAATCGAGGTAGGCCTGCAGCCCGGATATCGCCTGTTGGGCCTGGCCGCTCTGGACGAGCGCGCGGAGCGGTGTGAGCTCGGTGCTGGCGCGTTCCTCGCGGGAGCGCCGATTGTTCACGAAGAAGTAGGTGAACAGAGCGACGGCCACGACCACTATGCTGCCGATAATCAGGGTCCGGGCATGCTCTTTGGCCCAGACCGAGGTCTCGAGCACGTTGGCCACGAAGGCGTCGTCGCTTGAGGAGTCCGGCCGGTGTACCCGCCGGGCCGAGGGGTGTCGGGTCATGAGTGAACAGCCGCCTGGATCAGGTTCCGGCAAAGTCACCGCCCGCAGCCGGTTGCGGCGCGGGCGGGTTGCCACGGTAGTCCCATAAACAGCACAAAAAGCTAGCGTTCGGCGGTTGGTCAGTCAACGCGACGAGCGCGGCTCGTTCCCGCGCGCCGGAACGCCGGTTTCTGGCAGCCGCCCGTCGCAGCGCCGGTCAGACGGATTGGCGCGGCCGTGCCGCCCTGGGGTTGATCTCCCCGGCGATGATGCGCCGATTACCATCGCCGCCGGCCGACATGAGCGCGTGAGCCGGTCCGGCCGCGCGGTTCGGGCGGTGCATGGCGGCGTCCAGGGCGGCGAGGCGGACGCGTCGCAGGCAGTCCTCGGAGAGCAGGTGGCGCGGGCGTTCGCAGGGGATCTGGGCGAGTTGCAGGGCCGCGCCGAGGGCCGCTCCCGGCCAGATCATGGCAGCGGCCACGCCTGTGGTCTGTTCGGAGAGGTCCATGCCGTCCTGCCAGGCAATCACCGTGGCCTGGGTTCCCGGCGCGGGCAGCTGGCCCCGGGCGAAGGCGCGGCGCAACTTGGCTGCCAGCGGCTCGGTGGGTACGATGATCAGGGCGCGGCCGCGCAGCAGAGTCTGGCGGAGTGCGTCCAGCAGGTCCGCGGCGAGCGTCGTCTCGACTACGTGGACGCCTTCAACAGCGCCCGAGCGGGCATGGAAAGGGGTAGTGACCACGACGCCGGCGCCGCGGCTGAGCTCCTCGTCGCGCGCGGGTGTGCAGGCGGCCGCCCGGAAACCGCCGCGGGCTTGAAGTTCGGCGGCGATCAACTCGGCGAAGGCGGCGTCGGCATCGACCACCGGGACCGGCGTGGCCTCCACGTCTGCGATGGCGCTGAGCAGGCGGAGCATGGTCGCCGTGTCGAGGCCGAGGTCGCGGCCGCCCTCGTAGGTGTTGCGCAGCCAACGCATGTGCAGTCGCTCCAGCGGCCCCATGAGCCGAGGTCCGTCCTCCGGCTTGAGGTAGACGCCGGAGCGGGCCCGCACGGAAACCAACCCCTCTTCCTCGAGGCGTCGGTAGGCGGCCGCGGCCGTCTTGCGGTCGACGCGCTCCGCGAGGGCGACGTCGCGAATGCTGGGCAGTTTCTCCCCCGGCCGCCAGCTACGGAGGAAGACCCCCGCAACTATCCGGTCCCGGAGTTGATCGACGATGATGGCGCCCGGTTGCTCGCGTCTCATGCCGGCCTCCCTGTCACAACTGCTGCGCATGTCCCGAACGGCGTCGGTCATGGGTGCGCAAGTTTGGTTCCAGCGAAGCGTCTGTGGCTTTGCGCCGCCATCCTGGCGATCCTGTCCGGCAGTGCCCTGCCACTCCCGGCCCAGACGGGTGCCGATTCGCTCCGCCGCGCTGCCCGTGCGGCCGAGGCGCAATACGAGCGCACCGCGCGTTTCCTGGCCCCCGGGACGTTCGGTGGGCGCGGCGGTAAGTGCGATGAGGTGGTCGGTCGCTTCTGTCTGACCTTCGATTCGCTGAGCAAGCCGCCCGAGCGTCCCGAGCGGGCGCAAGTCGGTGCGGCGCGGGACCAGGCGCTCGCGACGCTGCAGGCGTTCGCCGCCGCGGCGCCGGGTGACGTGCGCGCGGCAGGGCCGCTGGTGAGGCTGCTGGTGGAAGCCGACCGCGCCGACGAAGCAGCGGCGGTGGCGGAGCGCTTCGCCAGCGGAACGCAGGATCAGCTCTGGGCCGGCTGGCTGAGTGGACTTGCCCTGCACGCTTCCGGGCGCGATCGCGAGGCCGAAGCGAGCTTCCGGAACGCGCTGGCGCGAGCGCCGCGGGCGGAGCGCGCGGCGATCATTTCGGTTGATTGGCTGCTGGAGCCGGGCGAGCGCAGGCGCCTCGGCAGACTGCCCGAGGCTGAGCGGGAGCGTTACCTCGAGCGCTTCTGGCGTCTGGCGGATCCCGCCTGGTTAACCCCGGAGAACGAGGTCTGGGTGGAGCACGTGGCCCGTCAGGTAGAGGCGCGCCTGCTCGCGGACGTGCCGCTGGTGCCGGGCATGCTGCCCTGGGGTCACGACCTGGATGAACTGACCGTGCGCTACGGCGCACCGATCGCGCGCGAACGGGATTGGAGCAGCGACAGCTGGTCGTTCATCGAACATTTCGACACCAGCGCGCTCGCGTACGCGCCGGAAGCGCTGCGCGCCGCCGTACTGGCGCCGCCGCTACCGGGGGCTGCCTGGCTACTGGAGTCGCCCACTGCGCGCAGCAGTCATGCGCCCAGGGCCATTGGCCGGGTCGTGCCGCTCGCGCATCAGCTCACGCGCTTCCCGGCCGGCGATTCGATGATCGTGCGGCTGGACGCCGCGGCCGAGCTCGACAGTGCCGGCCCCGCAGCGGCCGTGCTGGTGGCGTGGCCGTGGCGCGGTGGGCCGGATACTCGGGCGGTCACGTCGGTCCGGGCCCGGCACGCGGCGGTCCTGCTGGAAGTACGCGTGCCGCGCGACAGCATGGTGTTCGGCGCGGAGGTCTTCGAGTCCCGGGGTCGGAAGCTGCAGCGGGCGCGCTACCTGCTCGAGCCACTCGAGGGCGGTGCGGTGCAGCTCTCCGACATCCTGCTCACGCGGCCGGTGGTGGACAGCAGCGGGGGCATGACCGATTTCGAGCCTCTGACCTCGTCGCTCGTACCGGCGGTGACCCCGGTTGGCATTCGCGTGGCATTCACGGGCGTGTCACCCGGCGAGCCGACGACTGTGGACGTCAGCTACACGCGGGCCGACGCGCCCTCCCCCCTGGCGCGTGCGGGTGGCTGGCTGGGACGGACACTCGGGATTACCGCCGGCCAGGCGCCGGCGCGGGTGCGCTGGCGGGCGGCGGCGCGCGCGGACGCCACCCTGCACGTGAACCTGGTCACGCCTGCCCGGCCTGGTCTGTACTACGTGCAGGTCATCATGCACGCGACCGCTGGCACGGCCGTGACGCGCCGGTTGGTGCGGGTGGAAGCCGGCAGTGCAGGCGCGCCGTGATG
>VEPF01000167.1 GCA_012027055.1 Gemmatimonadota bacterium
GAGGCCGCGGCGGCGCGCCGCAGCGCCGCCGACCGAGCGCCGTACGAACCGCCGGGCGAATGTATCAGGAGCCGGCGCTTCCGGCGGCCGCCACTTGCGATCCCGCTCCCGCTCGCCCTATCCTCGTGCCGGCTCTGTCCCCCGGAGCAACCCGCTGCCACTTGTCCGTACTCTCGTGCAACCCGGATCGGCGCAACATGAGGGAACCGTCATGCACGTCATCCGCACCAGTGGGTGGTGAATGAGCCTCCGCCTGGCGCGCGCGTGGGTGCCGGGACTGTGGCTGCTTTGGGTGGCCGTGGCCGCCACCGCGCTGGCGGCCGGCTTCGGCTACTACCGGCTGCCGCTGGCGGAGCGGGCCTATTCGCCGCTGTACGAGCGTTTCGCGCCCGGTGGCGAAGTAGGGCACGGGCTGGGCGTGGTAGGCTTCGCCATGCTGCTGACGGGCGTGGTGTCGTACTCGGCCCGCAAGCGGCTGCGGAGCCTGGCGCGCCTGGGCCGGCTGAAGCACTGGCTGGAGGCGCACATCTTCCTGTGCACGCTGGGCCCGTTTCTTGTATCGCTGCACACCAGCTTCAAATTCGGCGGGTTGGTGGCGATCGCGTTCTGGAGCATGGTGGCCGTGGTCACGAGCGGTGTGATCGGGCGCTACCTGTATGTGCGCATACCCAAAACCATCCACGGCCATTTCCTGACGCTGCGCGAGCTGGAGACACGCAAGCAGGTGCTGGCGGGGGAGCTCGCCGGCGCGGTCGGAAGCGAGGCGGGCAACCTGGCGCTGCTGCTGCCGGCCCGCGCTCAGGGGTCGCGGCGCGGGGCCGCCTCGTTGCTCGAGGCAGTGCGTTTCGATGTCCAGCGCCGCGCAGCGCGCCGCCGGGTGCGGCGTTCGCTGCGCGTGATCGGGGGGGAGCGGGCGCTCCGGGAGCGCGTGCTGGAGCTGACCGATGAGCAGGCGCGGCTGGAGCAGGCAGTGGTGTTCCTGGAGCCGTTCCAGCGGCTGTTCCGGTACTGGCACGTGTTCCACCTGCCGCTGGCCATGCTGATGTTCGTGATCGTCGCGATCCATGTGGGTGTGGCCGTGGCGTTCGGCTACACCTGGCCCTTCTGAATCCGGAGACGACGCTGGTGCCTAACCGGGCGTTGATTGCCGCCGTTGCCGCGCTGGTCGTGGTGCTCGGCGCGCTTCTGGCCGTGCGGGCGCGACGCGTGCCGCCCGGCCCCGCGGGGGTGGCCGAGGCCGCGCCGCCGCACGACGCGGCCGGGCAGGTTGCCGCCAGCCGCGAGGACGTCTCGCCCCGGTTCGCGAGCGAGGTCGCGGTGTTGCGGCAGCGGGTGGCGGCCGACCCGGCGGACACCGCGGCGCTGCTGCGGCTCGCGCGGCTGCACCAGGACGGGCATCAGCCGGCGGTCTCCGCAGGCTACTACCGGCGCTACCTGGCGAGCGCGCCGGCCGATCGGCAGGCGTGGCTGGACCTGGCGGCGGTCGAAGCCGCGGCCGGGAACCTGGCGGCGGCGCTGTCCGCGACGGATACCCTGCTCACGCGCGACTCGCTCGACCCCGCGGCGCTGTACAACCGGGGGGCGTTGCTGGCCAATCGGGGCGACACGGCGGCGGCGGTCCGCTGGTGGCGGAAGGCGGCCGCGCAGGCGCGCGACCGCGCGGTGGCGGAACGGGCCGGCGCGGCACTCCGGCAGGTGGGCGGACGGCCTTGAGCTGGCGGCGCGCGGCCCTGGTGTGCTGCGGCCCGCTCCTGCTCGCGCTCCCCGCGCGGGCGGCGGGGCAGGCGATCTCGCCCGGGAAGCTGTCCTCCGCGCACGCCGGGCTGGAAGGGGTGCGGGGTTGCACGCGCTGCCACGAGCTCGGCACCCCGGGAGTATCCGGCGAGCGCTGTCTTGCCTGCCATGCGCCCCTGCACGGCCGGATCCAGCAGGGTCGCGGGCTGCACGCGCGTGTGGCGGCGGACGAGTGCGGCGATTGCCACAAGGAGCACTTCGGGCGCGAAGCCCGGCTGGTCCGCCTGGACACCGCCACCTTCGATCACGGGCGCACGGGTCACGCACTGGCTGGCGCCCACGCCACCGCGGCCTGCCGCGCCTGTCACCGCCCGGAGCTGGTGAGCGCACCCGATGTGCGGCACGCAGTGGGCACGTCGCTCAGCCTGGAGCGCACGTTCCTGGGACTCGGCACCGCATGCGCGGACTGTCATGCTCGCCATGATCCGCACGGCAACCAGTTCCCGAACCGCGCGTGCGCTGCCTGTCACACCGAGACCGGGTGGCGGCCGGCGGCGAATTTCGATCACGAGCGGGCCCGCATCCGCCAGACCGGCCGCCACCAGCAGGCAGCGTGCGGCGCCAGCCACCAGCCGCGCACGGGGGCTGAGGCCCGGGCGGCGCGCTACGTGGGCCTGCAGTACGCCACCTGCCGGTCCTGTCACGAGGACCCGCACCGCGGGGCGATGGGCATCGAGTGCGCGCAGTGTCACGGCACGGCGGGCTGGACCCGCGTCCCCACCGCGATCGTGGCCACGCGCTTCAACCATGCCGGTACCCGTTTCAGCCTGCAGGGTGCGCACGCCCGGCTGAGCTGCCGAAGCTGTCACGGCGGCGCCCCGGCGGCCGGCATCCGGATCCGCTTTGCGGCCGGCACCGAGACCCACAGCTATCCCCGCCCCGCCGGGACGGCCTGCACCGCCTGCCACCTGGACCCGCACGAGGGCGTGTTCGCGAACCGCCCCGGGGCCGGCTCCTGCACCTCCTGCCACACCGAGGACAGTTGGCGTCCGAGCGCGTACGATGCCGCGCGGCACGCCGGCACTTCCTTCCCGCTGACCGGTGCGCACGCGGCCGTGCCCTGTGTGTCCTGTCACCCCGCCGAGCGGCAGGGCGCGGCGCGCTTCCGGAGCGGGGACCGCAGTTGCCGGGCGTGCCACGCCGCGCAGGACCCGCACGCCGGCGCGTTCGGCGCGCGCGGCTGTGATGGGTGCCACGACACCGGCACCTTTCATGTCGCGGTCTGGGACCACGCGCGCGAACCGGCGCTCGCCTGCCGGTCCTGCCACGCCGCCCGGGATCCGCACGGCACGCAGTTCGGGGACCGCGGGTGCGGCGACTGTCACCGTACCACGACCTTCGCCATCGCCGACTTCGATCATGCCCGCACGCACTTCCCGCTCGAGGGCCGGCACGCGGGCGTAGCGTGCGCGGCCTGTCACGTTCTGGAGCTGGCCGCGGGCGACAGCGTGGAGCGCGTGCGCTACCGCCCACTGTCCACCAGGTGCGAGGACTGCCACGGAGGCGGCTCATGAAGGTCGCGTGGCTGGGCATCCTGTTCGCGCTGGCGGCGCTGGCCTCGCCGGCCGATGCCAGCGCCCAGCAGCGGGCCGCGGGCATCCACGGCCGGCTACGGCTGCAGCTCGAGTGCACCGCGTGCCACACGCCTGCCGGGTGGCGGCCCTTGCGCTCCGACATCCGGTTCGACCACGAAGCGCAGACCGGTTTTCCGCTCACGGGCAGGCACGCCACCGCGAGCTGCGCCACCTGCCATCGCGGCCTGCGCTTCGATCAGCCGCGCGCCGCCGCGAACGACTGTGTCTCCTGCCACGTGGACGTCCACCAGGGCCGCCTCTCGCAGCAGTGCGCCGAGTGCCACACCACCGCTTCCTTCGCCGAGGCCAGCCGCCGCGACTTCCACAGCCGCACGGCGTTCCCGCTCACCGGGCCGCACGCGGCGGTGCCCTGCGACCGCTGCCACCGCACCGACGTCGGCGGTGCGTTCGCGGCGCTGCCGACGGCGTGCGTGTCGTGCCACCGGCAGGACTTCCAGGCCGCGCACGGCGCAGGCGGCTTCCCCGAAGATTGCCTCACCTGCCACCAGTCGGACCGCTGGAGCGGAGCCTCGTTCGATCACGCCGCGCGCGCCCACGGGTTCGCGCTGGTGGGCGCGCACGCCACCGGGGCATGCAACGCCTGCCACATCCCGCCGGGCTACCGGGTGCGCTGGACGCCGGCCAGCCAGAACGACTGCGTCGCCTGTCACCGGTCCGACTACGACGCGAAGCACGCCGGCAGCGGCTTCCCCTCCACGTGCACCCTGTGCCACACGGTCCAGCGCTGGGGCGGCGCCAGCTTCGATCACGCCACGGTCGCGCGCGGCTACGCGCTGGTGGGCGCGCCCGCGGCCGAGCCCTGCACCAGCTGCCACATCCCGCCGGGCAACCAGGTGCGCTGGACGCCGGCCAGCCAGAACGACTGCGTCGCCTGTCACCGGTCCGACTACGACGCGAAGCACGCCGGCAGCGGGTATCCCACCACGTGCACGTCCTGTCACGACGTGAATCGGTGGCAGGGCGCGGTCTTCAACCACGCCACCGCCTCGGGCGGATTCGCACTGGCGGGCGCGCACGCCGCGGCGCCGTGCAGCAGCTGCCATCTGCCGCCGGACCGGCACGTGCCCTGGACGCCTGCCGGCCCGAACGACTGCGTGGCCTGCCACCGTGCCGACTACGATGCGGCTCACGCCGGCTTCGGTTTCCCGACCACCTGCACCTCGTGCCACAGCGTGGACCGCTGGCAGGGCGTCACCTTCAACCATGCCACCGCCTCGGGCGGGTTCGCGCTGCTGGGGGCGCATGCCGCGGAGCCGTGCAGCAGCTGCCACGTGCCGCCGGACCAGCACGTGCCCTGGACGCCCGCCGGCCAGAACGACTGCGTGGCCTGCCACCGCGCTGCCTATGATGCGCACCACGCGGGCTCCGGGTACCCGACCACCTGCATCACCTGTCACACGGTGACCGCCTGGACCGGGGCCACGTTCAATCACGACGCCCAGTTCTTCCCGATCTACTCGGGGAAGCACGCCGGCAAGTGGTCGAGCTGCCTGCAGTGCCACCCCAGCAGCGCCGACTTCGGCGTATTCAGCTGCCTCACGTGCCACACGCGCACGGGCACGGACGCGGATCACCGCCAGGTCAGCGGCTACGCGTACGACAGCGCCCGCTGCCTGGCCTGTCATCCGCGCGGGGATTGATGCGCCGGCCGCTGCTGGTACTGGTGCTGCTGGCCGGCCATGCCGCGGCCGCTCGCGCGCAGGAGCGACGGGTCGCGGTTCCGGTAGATTACATCGCTGGCGCGGACATCTACGTGGCGCTCGGCGCGCGCGCCGGACTCGTGCAGGGGGACACGATCCCGGTCTTCGCGGACTCGCTCGGGACGCGGCGGGGCACGCTCGTGGCGCGCGTGGTCGCGCTGCGCCGCGCCGTGCTCACCTACACCGAGCCGCGCTTCCCGGTCACAGTCGGAGACACGCTCTGGCTCGGCCTGCTGCACCCGCCGCCCGTCGATGGCACCCTGGTGCTTCCGGCCGCGCGTCCCGCGGACTCGGCGGGGGCCCGCCCCGCCGCAGGGCCGCGGGCGGCGAGCCGGGCGCGCCCGGCGCGGCTCGCCGGGCAGCTCGCACTCGACCTGGACGCCGTGCGGACGGACGCGTTCGAGGGCGGCAGCCGCCGCTACACGACGCCCACGCTGCGGCTCCAGGCGGTGGCCGCCGACCTCCCGGGCGGAGTCCGGTTCGTGACCAATGTGCGGGCATCCCGGCTGGGCTCGAGCTTCCCCGGCAGCGAGCCGGTCACGTCGGTGCGGGTCTACCAGGCCACGCTCGAGAAGACCTTCACGGCCGTACCGCTGCGCCTGCAGGCCGGCCGCTTCGCACCGCCACTCCAGCCGTACGGCGGCTACTGGGATGGGGTGCTGGCGCGCGTCGGCGGCCCGGGATTCGGGATTGGGGCTGCGGCGGGGTTCCTGCCGAACCGCGCCGACGAGAGTTTCTCCGCCACGGTGCCGCGGGTCAGCGCCTTCGCCGACTATCACGCCGGCCGCGGCCCGCTCCGTTACGATGCGGAGCTCGGGTTCAACGCGCTGCGGCCGCGCGCCCGGTACTCCGATCAGACCTTCATCGGGCTCTCGCAACGCCTGCGCTGGGGCGGCATGTGGCTCAGCCAGGCACTCCAGGCCGACCGCAACGCGGACGCGAGCTGGACCCTCTCGGTGCTGCAGCTCAACGCGCTCGTGCCGCTGGCCTCCGGGCTCCTGCTCCGGGCCGCCGGCGGCCGCCACCGCGCCGCCGAGCTGGACGGCATCGTACCGCTGCCCACGTATTACCGGGACCGCGGCTCGGTCGGGCTCTCCTACTACGACGCCGGCCTGAGCCTGAGCGGCGATGTCAGCGTGGCGCGGCGCGCGGATGGGTCCACCACGCGCGCCTACACCGCGTCGCTGCAGTTGCCCCGCGTCCTCGCCGGGACCGGGCTGGGTGGCTCGGCCACGTTCACCGACAACGAGACGTACCGCGCCGCGTACCTGGCAGGCGAGCTCTGGCGCAATTTCGGCCGCGCCTATGCGCGCGCGAGCGTGCGTACCACCGGGTACGATGGCCTGCTCGCCGCCCACCGGGGCAACGGCGCCGATCTGACGGTCACGGTGCCACTCGCCGCGCGCGCGCAGGCCTCGGTGCGGCTGGAGACGTCGTGGGGCGATGCCGGCGGCGCGCGCCAGCGCATCCTCACCAGCATTGCCACGGGCTTCTGAGCATGAGCGACGCCCTGGTCCCCGTCATCGGTCTGCTGCTCGCGCTCGCCGTGATGCTCCCGTTCGCCATCGCCCACCGGCGCCGCGAGCGGGCCACGGCCGCGGCCGCGGTGGAGGCCCTCCGCTACGGCTTGCACGAGCCGGTGTCGCTGCACCCGGTGGTCGATCCCGCAGGCTGCATCGGCACCGGGAACTGCATCTCCGTGTGTCCCGAGGAGACGGTGCTGGGCATGCGCCACGGCCAGGCCGTGGTGGTGGCCCCGGCACGCTGCATCGGCCATGGACTCTGCGAGCGGGCGTGCCCGGTCGATGCCATCCGCCTGGTGTTCGGCACCGAGCGGCGCGGCGTGGACATCCCCCGCATCCGCGAGAACTTCGAGACCAACGTGCCCGGCCTCTACATCGTGGGGGAGCTGGGCGGCATGGGGCTGATCGGCAACGCCTTCGAGCAGGGCCGGCAGTGCGCGGACGGGATCTTTCGCGAGGGTGTGGGGCGAGGCGGGCCGCTCGACGCGGTCGTGGTGGGTTGCGGGCCAGCCGGGCTGTCCACGTCGCTGAACCTGCTCCACCGCCGGGCACGCTTCACCACCATCGAGCGGGAGGACATCGGCGGGACCGTCCGGCATTACCCGCGCAAGAAGCTGGTGCTGACGCGGACGGTGCAGGTGCCCGGGTACGGGAAGCTCGATTTCCGCGAGATCCCCAAGGAGGATCTCATGGAGGTCTGGCACGACATCGTGCAGCGGACCGGGCTGGAAGTCCGGACCGGCGAGCCGGCCACGGGCATCGACCGGCTCGAGGACGGCACCTTCAGCGTGACCACCACCACCGGCGCGCATCACGCCCGGCGGGTGGTGCTCGCCATCGGCCGCCGGGGAGTGCCCCGACGGCTCGGCGTGCCGGGCGAGGATTCACCGGACGTCGCTTACTCGCTGCGCGAGCCGGAGGCCTACCAGCAGGACCGCATTCTGGTAGTGGGGGGCGGCGACTCCGCCGTGGAAGCAGCGCTCGCACTCGCCGCGCAGCCCGGCAACACCGTCCACCTCTCCTATCGCGGCGAGCGGTTCGGCCGCATCAAGGAAGCCAACCGCCAGCGCATCGACGCCGCCCTGCAGGCCGGCCACCTCCGGGCCATGTTCTCGAGCCGCGTGCTCGAGATCGCGCCCGGACGGGTGCACCTGGAGAATGGAGCGGGCCGCGCCGGCACCCTCGACATCGACCGCGTGTTCGTCTTCATCGGGGGCGCGCTGCCCACCGCCTTCCTGCGGGCCTGCGGCGTGGCCATCGACACCAGGTTCGGCACGGCCGCTCGCGTCCGCTGAAGCGTCTGGACAAGCCGGCGCCGGTTGCCCAACCTGCATGTGCGTCAGGACGCGTCGGGCCGGGCGACACCCACCCGCCCGTGACCGGTGGGCGAGGAACCCGTCCCGGCCGCTGCGGGTACCGCCTGGTCACGTGCCAACCCCCGCCGCCCGGGTGCCGAAGGGAAGGGGCCGCAATGAAGCGTTTCGTCCTGTTCCTGGCCGCGCTGCTGGCCGCCTGCGGCGACGCCACGGGGCCGGAAGTGCCCGGCCTGGCTGCCACCCTGCCCAGGGCGGGGGCCGGCGACGTCTCGGTCGCCACTCCGATCCGCCTCACCTTCCCGCGCGACATCCGGCTGCCGACGGACACGGCCGGTGCGGTGTGGCTCACGGAGGGCACGGCGCGCGTGCCCGCGCGGGTCACGCAGCCGACCGGCGCCGTGCTGCTGCTAACGCCTCCGGACATCCTGAATCCGGCCACGCGCTACACCGTGCACATCGGTGCGGGCATCACCGACAGCCGGGGCACAGTCGCGGCCACCGCGTTCGATTTCACCACGCGCGGTGCGCGCACGCCGCAGGTGGACGGCGCCCGCCTGATCGGGCACGTGCGCGCACTCGCCCACGACTCCATGCAGGGACGCGGCTCGCTCACGCCGGCGGAGCTGAAGGCGGCCAGCTACATCCGGGCGGAGTTCGGGCGGTACGGCCTCAGCGCCGTCTCGAGCGGCGAGTGGTTCCAGACGTTCGCGGTCACCGGCGTGGGCAACTCCCAGAACGTGGTGGGCGTGCTGCGCGGGGCCGGCTCGCTGCAGGATGAGTGGGTGATCATCGGCGGCCACTACGATCACATCGGGATCCGCAACGGGCTGATCAACAACGGCGCGGATGACAACGCCTCGGGCACGGCCGCGGTACTGGAGCTGGCGCGGCTGCTGGCGCAGCACAAGTCTAACAACGGCTTCGGCAGCGCGGACCGGCGCTCGCTCATGTTCGTCGCCTTCGGCGCGGAAGAGCTCGGCCTGGTGGGCTCCAACTTCTACTGCAAGTACCCGCTGGTGCCGCTCACCAGCGTGTCGGCCATGATCAACATGGACATGATCGGCCGCCTGCAGAACAACACCGTGTACCTGATCGGCGAGAACACGGGCCAGGAGTGGGCGGCCATGGTCCGCCGCTACAACGCGACGTTCACGTACGCGGCCATGGGTGACGCCGGCACCGACTACCGGTGCTTCAAGACGGCCGGACGGCCGGTCATGTCGCTGTTCACGGGCCTGCACGCGGACTACCACAAGCCGACCGACGACACCGAGCTGATCGACGTGCCCGGCTTCACCGCAATCGCACAACTGGCGCTGGAGCTGGCCGTGAACACGGCCGTGCGGCCGCGCCCGTTCACGCCCTGAGCGGCTGCACGGTGATGATGGTACCGGATGTAGCCCCGAAGTGGCCGACGTCTCCAACCCCCGCCC
>VEPF01000138.1 GCA_012027055.1 Gemmatimonadota bacterium
GCCCGGGAGCAGATCGCCGCGCGCGGGTAGGGCAGCGAGCCGCCCGTCCAGTCGAGGTCCATCAGGTGCGGCAGCAGCGCGAGCAGCGCGTTCGCCCGCTCCTGCAGGTCGGCCTGGTCGGCCGCGACCTCCTTGTCGTAGCGCGCGTGCAGCCGCACGCCCTCGAGCCGCACGTGGAAGCCCAGGCGCTCCAGGAGCCGGCGGATCGCGGGGACGTCGCGGGCCGGATGCTCGGCCAGCTCGTACTGGCTGACCGCGAAGTACTCCAGGTCGATCATGCCGCCGCGCCGCGGCGGCGAAAGGTCGAGGCGGATGAAGGCAGGGTGGTTGCGGTACTGCACGTAGACCTGCACTTCGTTGCCGTACAGCAGGGCCAGCACGGACGGGAAGCTCCGCCCGCCCTGCAGCAGGTGACGCTGGAAGGCACCGGTGAGCAGCCGGATCACGAACGGCGGCTGCACCGACGTCGCCTGCGGCTCCAGGTCCGCATAGCGAATCCGCGTTACCAACACCGGCGCTTCCTCGGCGCGCAGCAGCACCAGGTCCACCGTGCGCTCGGCCCGCCCCCCGCTCCGGAAGCGCCGCAGCGCGTTCTTCAGGCCGCGCTGGTGCAGGTAGCGCTTGAGCCCGTGCAGGGTGCGGACGGCGGCCAGCGCGGGCGGATCCTCGAAGCGCTGGACCTGGCGCGCCACCTCCGGCGGCACCGGTTCCGAAGCGGGCCCCGCCGCGGCCGCAGCCACGAGCGGCGCCCGCAGCGCCGCGTACACCTCGGCCACGTGCGCGGCCTCGGGATCCTCGGCCGCGAACAGCTCCCGATAGTCGCCGACCACGTCATCCAGCAGCGCGAGGATGCGTCCGAGCTTGCCGCGCGTCACCGGCGCCAGGTCCAGGAGCTCCGCCAGCAGCTCCGCGTGCCGCAGGTTGTACGCGCGGAAGCGACGCACCGCCTCCGCCGCCGCGACATCGGGTACCGCACTCGCCGCCCCTTCGGCTCCGTACGCGATGAGCACGTGAGCGTGCCACGCGCGGCGTGCGGGCACGCACCGCTCCAGCAACGCAGCTTCGGCCGGCCGCACCAGCACCGGCAGCCCGTCCCCGAACGTCAGGGCCACCACCGCCTCCACTTCCACGCCCCACACCACGCGCGCCCAGCGCAGCTCCGCCAGCGCCCGGCCGAGCGCCGCGTCCCCCAGGGTGGCGGCCGCCGCTGCGAGCGACGGCGCGCATGGACACACGCGATCCTCCAGCGGCACCAGCTCCACCAGCTCCCGGTGCGTTGCCCGCGTGTAGGCCAGGTACGGCGCCAGCAGCCCGCCCGCGTCCGCGCCGAGCACCCGCTCCGAAACAGCGTCGGTCGGCGGCGTCCCGGCCGCGTCGAGCACGCGCGCCGCCAGCAGGCGCACCGGGCGCGGCCACAGCGCGCGCAGCAGCTCCGCGGACGACTCCGCCCCCAGCTCGCGCCGCAGGGCGCCGAGCAGTGCTTCGGCGCCGGACGCGAGCGCCCCCTCTGCCGGCGCCGGAGCCGTGCGCAGCGCCACGTCTTCGAGCGCCGCCGCCAGGTCGGCGTGCGGCCGCAATCCGTCACGCAGCAGCCCGGGCAGCGCCGCCAACGCCCGAAACGCGAGGTCGGCACGTGCGGCCCGCAGCAGCGTAGCCGTGAGCACCGCCGCCTCCGGGATCGCCGGCAGGAGCGCGAGCAGCGCGTCGAAGACCAGCGGAGCGGCGGGATTGCGCGCGGTGCGCAGCTGCTCGGCGAGCTGGATGTGCCAGGAGGGGAGGGCGGAGTCGGCGCAGGCGGGCAGCCCCGCGACCGCGGCCAGCGCCGCCTGGACCCGCGCCAGGTCCGGTTGCGCGACGGCCAGGTGCGCACGAATTACGGCCAGCGGATCAGCGACAGGTTCGCCGGCGAGATCCCGTGCGGCACACCCGCTCTCGCGGTCTGAGGCCATGGCAGCCCTCGCGGGGACGAGGTCTCATGCAATGTACTGCGGCCGCGCGGCGGGCGGTGTCGTCTCGTGCGCGCATGGACGGCCAGCCGACCGCGTTGACTCGCACCGGGCGGGGACATATCCTTGCTGCGACCCTGCCAGCGCCTGATTTCCGGTGCGTTTCATGGATACCAGCGCCTCGCGGCGCGCTACCGAAGGAGTATCCGGATGTCGACTCCCGAAATCTCCAATGCCCTGCCCGCCGGACTGAAGGACCGCGTCATCAACATCATCACCAGGCCCAAGACCGAGTGGCCCGTGATCGAGGCCGAAGCCACCAATACGGGCAAGCTGTACCGGGAGTACATCGGCATCCTCGCAATCATTCCCGCGGTCTGCAGCTTCATCGGCTTCTCCGTGATCGGCATCTCGCTACCGATCGTCGGCACGTTCCGCATCGGGATCGCCCGGGGACTGGCCAACGCCGTGGTCACGTACGTGCTTACGCTCGTGGGCGCCTACGTCTCGGCTTTCGTCATCGACAAGCTCGCGCCGTCCTTCGAGTCGAAGTCGGACCAGCTGCAGGCCCTCAAGCTGGTGGCATACGCCTCCACCCCCGTATGGATCGGCGGCCTGCTGAACATCATCCCCGCGCTGGCCGTGATCGGCATCATCATCGCCCTGTACGCGATCTACCTCTTCTACCTCGGCCTGCCGGTGCTGATGAAGACGCCGCCCGCCAAGGTGATCCCGTACATGGTCGTAGCCGCCGTGGTGATCATCGTGGTGACGTTCGTGGTGGGCATGCTGGCCAACACCATCACGGGCACCCGCATGGGCAACATCCCGGGTTATTGAGGACGGCGTCAGGCAGCACGCCTCCCCCTCACGGCCGGGGCCGCGGAGCTCGAGCGCCGCGGCCCCGGTCGCCGTTCGGTCCCCGGGTGAGGGTCAACCGGCAGTGATAGCCCGCGGCGCGACCGGGTGATGGCGGAACCAGGCGGCGGGCGCCGCTCGAAACCGTTGCTCCCCGGCCATCGTTAGATGTCTGGGGGCGACGTCGTGACCGCCCGGGTGCGCGTGCCATGTATTCGACCTGCATCTTCTGCAACACTTCGCTCGGACAGAACCGATCGCTGGAGCGGTTCCCCGTGGGGCACCGCCTCGCCTTCGATGCGCGGCGCGGCCGCCTCTGGGTGGTCTGCAGCTCGTGCCTGCGCTGGAACCTCTCCCCGCTGGAAGAGCGCTGGGAGGTCATCGAGGACTGCGAGCGGCTGTACCGCGGCACGCGCGTGCGCGTGTCGACCGAGCAGATCGGGCTGGCCCGGCTCGCGGAGGGGCTCGAGCTGGTGCGCATCGGGCGACCGCTGCGGCCCGAGTTCGCGGCGTGGCGCTACGGCGACCAGTTCGCGAAGCGGCGCCAGCGGGCCATGCTCGGCGCGGCCGCCGGGCTCACCGGAGTCGGCTGGCTGTGGCTGGGAGGCATCGCGGGCGGCAGCCTGCTCGGCATGTACATCCTCTACCGGCTGGGCGTGCGCGCGGTACGGGGCAGCCCGAACAAGATCGTGGCCCACGTCCCGGTGGGGGATTCGCGGCGGTTGGAGCTGCAGCGGAAGGAACTGGCCCGGGTCTCGCTCGAGCCGCTCGGAGAGACCGACTGGTCACTCACCCTGCCCGCGACGAAGGACCGTCAGGTCCGTCTGTACGGGGAGGACGCGCTGCGCGGGCTCGCGCTGGTGCTGCCGCCCGCCAACCGCTACGGCGGCAACCGCGTGATGGTGCAGCAGGCCGTGCAGCATATCGAGCACACCGGCGATCCGCTGCGGTACGTGCAGTACGTCGCCTCCCGCCCCACGCTGGCCGGCAGCATCACCGAGATGCCGCCGGTGGTGCGGCTGGCGCTGGAGATGTCGACGCACGAGGAGCAGGAGCGCCGCGCGCTCGAGGGAGAGCTGGCGCGCCTGGAGCGGGCCTGGCGGGAGGCGGAGGAGATCGCCGGGATCTCCGACTCCCTCCTCCTCCCATCCGGCATGCTCGACCGGCTGCGGTCGCTGCGGCGCTGACTCAGCTCCAGGCGCGGAGACGCAGCAGCGCGAACGTGGCTGTGATCGCGTCATTCACGAGCTGCAGCCGCGCGCCCACGTCGGCCGGGAACAGGGCGTAGCTCCGGTGCCGGTGCTCCGCGGTCTCTTCCCCGAACACCCGGCGGTCCAGCACCAGGCACAGGCAGGTCAGCCGGGCCAGCCTCAGGGGCGGCTCCGGAATGGCGTTCGCCACCTGCCAGGCATGGTACATCTCGTCGGGTCCGAGTTCGGACAGCAGCTCCAGCACCGCGGCCTCGCTGCCCGCGTGCAGCATCAGGTGCAGGCGGGGGATGTGGTCCTCGGGCCGGTCCTCCGGCTCCGGTGCTGGGGGTGCCGGTCGTGGCTCGGGTGCCAGCTCCAGCCCGCGCCTGGCTACCTCCAGTTCCAGCTCCGCCAGCGCCGCCGCGTACTGGACCTCCGCCTGTCCGTGCGCCCGCTCCAGACCGGACCGCGTCGCGTCCAGCAGCTCGATCAGCACCTCGTCGCTGAGGCGCGCCGCCGGGCCGGGGGGCAGCGGCGCTTCCCGCTCGCGTGATCGCCCGGGCCTGGGCACGCCTCCGGCTCGAAACCGGACGGCACCACCCCCTGCTTCAGCGCGGCGCGCAGCTCGCGCGCGTGACTGCACGCGCCGCGATACTCGAAACCGGGACACGAGCACACCAGGTCGGGGCCGTCCAGCTCCAGGATGTAGCTCACGCCCGGCCGGCTGTGGCTGGTGACGCGGTAGCGCTTCGCGGCGGGACCGGCCAGCACCTTCGCCAGCACTTCGATCGCTTCCGGCGAAAGCGACGCCGGGCCCCGGCCGTTACCGCCGGACGCACCGTTCCCGGCCGCGGCCGCGAGCCGCGCGCGGAACGACGTGCTCACCTCGCGCAGCAGCCGGTCCACCGGGTCTTCGGCGGGGTCGGCGGACGCGCTGTCCGCCAGGCCGGGATCGAACTGCGCCACCAACGACTCCAGCTCGGCGAAGACGTCGCCGGGCACCCGCGCGGCAGCCCCGCCTTCCACTACCACGTCGATGAGCGACGACTTGAACGCGAGCGTGCGCGCCACGAACTCGTCCAGCGTGCCCCCGGCCACCAGGTACGTGACGTTCACTGTGCCGGTCTGACCGATGCGGTACGCCCGGTCCTCTGCCTGCCAGTGATTGGCCGGCACCCAGTCCAGGTCGTTGAAGACCACCTGGCGCGCGGCGGTCAGGTTGAGGCCGATGCCGCCGGCGATGATGTTGGCCGCGAGTACCCGCACGTCGGCATCGTTCTGGAACCGGTCCACCAGCTGCTGGCGCCGCGCGGCGGGCGTGGCACCGGTGAGCAGCAGCGACCCGGCGCCGAAGTGCTCGTGGATCTTCCGGAGCGGCTCGTCGAAGCACGAGAAGACCAGCACCTTCTCATCCTGCGCGACCACGCCGTCCAGGAACTCGATGGTGCGTGCGGTCTTCGCCACCGCGATCTTGCGGCGCGCCGTGCTGAGCGTCGCGAGCAGGGCCCGGCGCTGGTCCACGCCCCGCTCGCCTCCGAGCAGGATCCGCAACGCGTCGCGTGCCTCGTGCCGACCCGTGCCCTCCGGTACGTCCTGCTCCAGCCACGTGCGCACCTTCGGCGGCAGCGCCAGCACCTCGTCCTTGGTGCGGCGCAGCATGGTGCCGTGCAGCTCCGTGCGCAGCTCCTCCAGGTTGCTCGCCCCCGTGGTCACCCAGCCGTAGTCGTTCTGGTACGCGGCGCAGTACCGCTTCGCGAACGACAGGAAGCTCCGCGCCATCGGGTGCTGCACCAGCTGCAGCAGCGGGAACAGGTCGCGCGGGCGGTTCGTCAGCGGCGTGCCGGTGAGCGCGTGGATCACCGTGTCCGGCCCGCTCCCGTCCACCAGCTGCCGTCCGAACCGGCTGCGCTGGCTGGTGTGGTTCCTGACGTAGTGCGCTTCGTCGAACACGATGCCGGCCCACGGCAAGGCCCGCAGCGCCGCCATGGTGCGGCCCAGGATGTCGTAGTTGACCACCACCCAGCCGGTATAGCCGCGCGCCGGTGCGACCTCCTTCTCGACCACGCATA
The DNA here is from genome assembly GCA_012027055.1 of Gemmatimonadota bacterium. Taxonomy (GTDB): domain Bacteria; phylum Gemmatimonadota; class Gemmatimonadetes; order Longimicrobiales; family RSA9; genus VEPF01. The sequence continues at coordinate 6,064 of VEPF01000138.1, forward strand.
CTTCGCTCCCCGGCTTCGCGAGCTGGATCTCCCTCGCCCAGTTCCGCTTCACGGACGCGGGACACACCACCAGCCACGGACCCGCGGGCGCGGCTTCCCCGAGCGCGATGATCGACTGGCGCGTCTTCCCCAGCCCCATGTCGTCCGCCAGGATCGACCGCCTGCGGCCCAGCAGGAAGGCCACGCCCTCCACCTGGTGCGGAAACAGCCCAACCGCCAGCCGCTCCGCGCGGCGGCGTGCTTCTTCGCTCACTTCCAGTGACGGTGGAACGGTGCGCCGGCTCATGTTCGTGCCTTTTCGATGGGGTGATCGGATCTCCCTGTCGCGCATGGTCCCGGACGTCGTCCGGCCGGCTGGACCACCGTGCGCGCTCCGCCAGGGGAGCAGGGCGTCGGTTGGTGTGCGGAAAGCCGGTTCTCGATCCGCAGCTCGCCATGCAGGCAGCCCCGGGAGCGGACTGCCGACCTGCCTAAGATGGCCTGATGGTGTGACAGCGATGCGAAGCTCTGCGAGGGTGTTCGCGTACCGCAATTCCAGACCTCTTTCCAGCGAAAAACCCGTGGCTCCGGCGCTGGCCCGAGCCACGGGTTTTCGCGCCCTTTAGGTCCATTTTCGCAGGCTGGACCAAGTAGGCCATAAAGACCACCTGAGCCGCGTCAGCGGCTGCCTTCAATATAGCCTCGCGCGCTCCGCCGCGACAGGCGGAGCGGCCCTGCCCGGGTCAGCGGGCGAGCAGCCGGTTGGCCCGGGCGACGAGGTCTTCCAGCGCGAACGGCTTCTCGAGGAATGGGGCCGCCGGATCGGCGTCGAGGCCGGTCTGCCGCTGGGTGTAGCCGGACACGTAGAGCACGCGCAGGTCGGGCCGGGACTGCTGCAGGCGCGCGGCCAGCTCCCGCCCGTTGATGCCGCGCATGACGATGTCGGTGATCAGGAGATGGATCACCGGGTGCTGCTCGGCCGCCACCAGCGCTTCGTCTCCCGAGGCCAGGGCGATGACGCTGTGGCCTCCCGCGCGCAGCGCCCGCTCCATCAGCTCGCGGACGGGCTGCTCGTCTTCGACCACCATGATCATGGACCGCGGCACGGCGACCGCCTCATCATTCATGCTCGGCTCCCCGTTGAACGGTCGTAATCTTACGGATGTCCGCCCGCGTCCGGAAGATCATCCGGGCCGGGCGCGAGGGACGGTTCCGACTGGTCGAGCGTGGCGCGCACGGCGCGCTCCAGCATCTCCTGCGTGAATGGCTTCTGCAGGAGCGCGGCCCGCGGGTCGAGTACGCCGTGCCGGGCAATGAACTCCTCGCTGTAGCCCGAGGTGTAGAGCACGCCCGCTGCGGGGAAACGGTTCAGGAACTCCCGGGCCAGCGTGCTGCCGGTCATGCCGGGCATGAGCACGTCGGTGAGCAGCAGCTCGTAGCCGTGTCCGCGGTCGCCTGCGTACGCCAGCGCGTCGTTGCCGTTGGCGGCGGTATCGACCAGGTACCCGGCACTCTCGAGCATGCGCCGGATCAGCTCGCGGACCGCAGTTTCATCCTCCACCACCAGGACCCGCTCGCCGCCCGGGCCGGGCATCCGCTCCAGGCGCGGCGGCGAGGCCGGGACGGCCGCCTCCGCGGCGCGCGGCCAGAGGATCTCCACCACCGTTCCCTTCCCGGGCGCGCTCTCCACCCGGATGCCGCCGCCGGATTGCTGCACGATGCCGTACACGGTGGGCAGGCCCAGGCCGGTGCCCCGCCCGATCTCCTTGGTGGTGAAGAACGGCTCGAAAGCGTGCGCCAGCGTCTCCGGCGTCATGCCGCAGCCGCTGTCCGCCACGGCCATCGCGGCGTACTCCCCGGGCGCCGGCAGCAGCTCGTACCCGCTGGCGCCGGCCGGGACGATGAGATTGCGCAGCTGAATCTCGATGCGACCGCCCCAATCGATGGCATCGCGCGAGTTCACGACCAGGTTGAGCAGCACCTGTTCCACCTGCACCGCGTCCGCCAGCACCGGCCACAGCTCCTGCTGCGCCTGCAGTACCAGGGTCACGTCATCGCCGATGACGCGCCGCAGCATCTGCTCCAGCTCGCGCACGATGGCATCCAGGCGCACCACCCGCAGCTCGAGCACCTGCTTGCGGCTGAACGCGAGCAGCTGGCGCGTGAGCGCGGCCGCGCGATCGGCCGCGCGCCCGATCTCGCCGGCATCGCTCCGACCCTGACTGCCCTGCGGCAGGTCCTGCGCCAGCAGCGCCGCGTAGCCCTTGATAGCGGTGATCAGGTTGTTGAAGTCGTGCGACACCCCCCCCGCAAGCCGGCCCACGGCTTCCATCTACTGGGACAGGCGGAACAGCTCGCGGGTGTCGCGCAGCTCCGCCTCCGCCTCGCGCATCGCGGTGATGTCGGTGAGCGTGGTGTAGACGGCGATCACGTGCCGGCCCTCGGGATGGAGCAGCGGGCGCGAACCGATCAGCACCCAGCGATGCCGGCCGTCGCGGTGATTGCGCAGGCACACCACGCGGTGCGCCACCGCGTGCCCGGTTTCCAGCGCCACGCTGCTCGGCAGGGAGGCCGGCGTCAGGGGCTCGCCGCCCTCCTCGTGGCCGGTCAGGGAGGCGGCCCCGAGTCGTTCCAGCTGCGCCGCGGTCAGGCCCAGCATCTCTTCCGCGGCCGCATTGAGCGTGTAGCGCGCGCGTTCCACGTCGAAGTAGATGATGCCCTGCGCGAGGTTCTCGAAGAGCGTGCGGTGGCGCTCCTCGCTGCGCCGGAGCGCCACTGCCTGCTCGTAGACGCGCGTCACGTCGCGGGCGACGCCTTCGATCGCCACCACTTCGCCGGTCGCGTCCCGGACCGGGATGTGGAGCAACTCCAGCATGCGCTCCGTGCCGTCCCGGTGCAGCCACCGGAAGGCGGCGGGATCGGCGCTGCGACCCGAAACCACGAGCTGCGCGAAATGCTCCTCATCGGCCGGGTGGATGCGTTTGCGCGGCAGCCACGGGTCGGCGTAGCACTCCTCGGGCGTGTATCCGGTGATGCGGGTGACGGCGGGGTTGATGTACTCGCACGCCAGCCTGGGCCGCAGCCGGAACCGGTAGATGATGTCACCGGCGTTCTCCGCGAGCTGGCGCAGGCGCAGCTCGCTCTCGCGCCGCTCGCTCTCGATCCGGCGGCTGTGCAGCAGCCAGAGCACGAGCAGCAGCGCGGTGATCAGCGTCACGGCCGAGGCCGAGCCGGCCGCGTAGTGCCACAGCCCGGTCCGCACCGCGCCCGCCACCTCCACCGCGTCCCCTTTCGCGACAATCGCCCAGGGCGCGTTGGTCAACCGGACGGTGGCCGCGATCA
>VEPF01000340.1 GCA_012027055.1 Gemmatimonadota bacterium
CATCGCGCCGGCCGGCGGATGGCCCGGATCGACGGCGATGCGCAGTCCGCGCTGCGGCTCTTCCGGGTCGATCGCGGGCGGACGCCGGATGCGCAGCAGCAGCGCGTCGCTCCCATCGAAGCGGACATCGTAGCCCCAGACCGGTTGCGTCAGCTCGACCTGCACGCGGAATACGCTGTCCTGCGGCTGGCTCCAGCCGGCTCGGGCGATGAGCGGATCGAGCGTGCCGTACTGGAAGAAGTTGACGCGGCTGATGCCGCCGAAGACGTCGAGCGTCAGGCCGTACTCGCTCTCCTCGACCCGGAACGGCAGGCGCTCGCCGAGCGGGATGCGGAGGTCGATGTACTCCGGTTGCGGGATGAAGCGCGCCGCTCCGATCTCCACGCCCGCCGGCGGCGTACCGGCGGCCAGCAGACGGATGTCGCTCGTCGGCACCCAGGCGTGCAGGTTGCCCGCGAGCTGGACGCGGTACATGCCCGCCCGTTCGCCGGTGATGTGGAACCGCGTGCCGGGCGGCCAGAAGTAATGGAACGGCCCCGCCACATCCACGCGCCCGCGCACGGCCCAGTCCGGCGGTGCATTGGCGGGCGGCTGCGCCACGCCGGCCAGCGGCACGGCCGGGTCGAGGACGGCCAGGTTGATGCGCAGCGGCCGGCGCACGGTGTCGTTGCCGAGCGCCAGCTCGATGCGCGGCTCGGCCGTGTCGGACGCGAGCACGGCTCCCTGCGTACGGAGCTGCTGCACCCGGGGGCTGAGCACGCGTTCGCCTGCGCGCGCGGGCACGGCACTCGGCAAGGGCAATGACTCTGGCGGGGTCGCACCGGCAGTGAGCCCGAGCAGCCGCGGCCGCGCCACCGCCGAGTCGCGCGTGATCCAGGTCGCCTTCGCCGGCACCAGCGCCTGGTAAAGCACCGTGCTCGGACGCGGCGCCGGCGCCGGCGTGGCGCGGAAATCATCGGCCGCCGTCGGCTCGGCCAGCGCCCCGCTCTCGACCAGCGCCAACGACGCTCCATCCGGCAGCACCAGGCGCACGCGCGCGCCCGGTGTGCCTCGCACCGCGATCTCCACCCCCTCGCCGGTCCGGACCGCGAGCGCGCCGGCAGGCGTGATGCTCGTGATCCTCGCTCCCGACGGCGCCGGGCCGCCGGTAGCCGGAATCTCGACGCGATGCGCGCTGGCTGCGGTATCCGCGCCCCTGCCCGCCCACAGGCGGTACACGCCATCGGCCGGCACGGGCAGGTAGGCCAGGAAGGCCCCATTGGGCGCGACCTGGACCGGAGCACCGTTGATGGTCAGCGTGGCCTGGCCGCTGCCGGTCGCGCCGAAGATGAAGTTCGAGTCGCGCACGGCCAGGCGCGCGCCCGCCGGCGGGTAGGCCACGCTGAGGCGCAGCGGGCCATCCACTGCCGGCGGCTGCGGCAGGTCCGGCCGGGGCCGCTCCACGCGCTCCATGGGCGGCGTCGGGACGGGAGCGGGCGGCGCGGGCGGAGCGCAGGCGGACGGCACGACGACCGCGGCCAGGGCGAGCGTCAGGGGGAGAGCGGATGGTCTCACGGTCTTGCCTCCTGGGGTGCTGACGGACATCAGGGCGCACCGGCCGCGCGCGCGACTGCCGGCACCTCGCCCAGGGGTTGCGCGCGCGTCGGGGACTGCGGTCCTTCCGCCCCGCCGGACCGCGGCGCATCCGGGATGCGCGCCGCGTCGGGCAGGATGCCGAACAGGATGGTCGCTCCGGACGGCGCCGCCTGCGCGATGCAGAACGCCTGCGGCCGTTGCAGGAGGGCGGGCGCGAGATAGCGCTGCGCCAGGCCGCCCAGGGCGTCGAACACGACCCAGCGCGCACCTGCCGAATCCGCGCTGGCGAGCAACGCCTGCGTGGTGCTCGCCATCGGGTAGTTCCGCCCCTGCAGGCCGCTCGCGACGTAGAAGTGGCGCGGGTTGCGGGAAAGCACCACGGCGTCTTTCGGTAGCGCCGCTCGAGCCCAGCCGGCCAGCTCGAAGTACTCGTTCCACTCCGGACCCACGCAGGGATAGCGCTGGCCGCGTGGGCTGGACAGGCAGGCCCGGCTGTTGCTGAAGTTGGCCGCGAGCCCGGGCATCGCCAGCACCAGGAGCGCGGCAGCGGCGACCGCCCCGGCGACGGCCCCGCGCGGTGCCGGCATCCGCAGCGTGCGCCTGGCGGTGCCGGTCCCGGCCCGGCCGTGCAACGCGCTGCCGAAGATCCGCACCACTCCGTCCCCGGCATAGGCAAGCAGCAACCCGAGCACCGGCATGAGGAACCGTTCGCCGGACCACACCGCGGGCCAGAGCAGGATCAGGCCGAGGTATAGCGGCAGGAAGAGCTCGGCGACGCGGGCTCGCCGGTAGCAGCGCCGGGCCCAGCCGTAGCCGCCGAGGCCGAGCACCGCCAGGCTCGCGGCGATGGCCGGCAGCGTAGTCGTCCCCCGCAGCAGGATGGGCAGGTGGATGGTCGCGTACTTCGCAAGGTTGTTCCCCAGCCGTCCGATTAGCCCGGCGACGTCCATGCGTCCCAGGTCCGGCCGGTAGGGGTCCACCATCCAGAACTCGCCGGCATACTGGACGCCGCCCGCGGCGTGTGCCCGCCACCACCACAGGAATGCGAGCGGTCCGATTACGAGCGCCAGGGCGGCCAGCTGCCGACCGTGCCGCCGCCAGGCCAGCCATGCAGCCGCGGCGATGACCAGCGGCAGCCCGGCCGAGCGCGTGAAGTACGCCAGCACCGTGAAGGCGAGCGCCAGCGCGAAGCGCCGCCAGTCATCCGGGCGCAGGCGCTCGAATGCCCAGAGCGCGCCCGCCGTGAAGCACCAGAACGGCACGTCCGAAAGTACCCAGTGCACCTGCCGAAGCACGTCCGGACTGACGGCCAGCAGCAGGGCAACGCCCAGCGCCAGCCCCGGTCGCCCGCGGCGGCGCAGCCAGAGGAAGGTCCCCGCGATGGCGCCCGCGCCCATGACCAGACCGATCAGCTTGAGCCCCACCCACGGCTTCAGCCCGAGCATGAGGCCCGCCGCCAGCACCAGCGGGAACACGGGCGGATACTTCGTGTGGGGCGGCTCGGCGGGATCGTACAGGTCCTGGTAGCTGTGCCGCTCGAGCAGCGAGCGGGCGAGCGTGACGTATCCGGCGTTGTCGCCGCCCGTGTGCGGTTGTGGCTCGAAGCTGAGCGCCGCCAGCACGAGATACAGACCGATGAGCGCGGCGCGCACCCGGCCCGGGTGCCGCCGCGCGGCACGCGCGATCTCGTCGAGCAGCAGACGCCCCCGGCGCGCCCCCGGTGGAACGGTCCGCGGCACGGGCGGGGGAGCAGGCCGCGCGCCGGGGCGCTCGGTGCGCCGGTCCGCCCGCCCGCGACTCATGGGGTGGTTCCGGTTCGGAACGGGTCGGGCAGCTTGAACGTCTCCGCGCCCTGCGCTTCGAGGGTGAACTGCGAGTTCCGCTCCACCACGCGCAGCCACCGGGCGGGCGAGTAGTTCCCGTGCACCCCGGCTTCCGTGAACACGCCCAGCTTCCCCAGGTAGCGCGGATCGTCGGCAGCGGGCCGGAAGCCGGCGCGCAGGACGTCGTAATTGCCGCGCGTGCGCTCCTGCAGATCGCCCCCGCCCGCGCATTCGAGCTAGTAGATGAACTCACCGGTGAACGGGAGCGGCCGCGGGGCGATGCCGGTGCCTACCTCCCGCACCCCGCCGGTACGCAGCTCCCGCACGTAGATGCGGCGGCCCTGCTCGTACACGATCGCGCTCTCGTCCGGAGCGAAGAACACCGGCACCACGGCCGCGACCACCTCCACGTCCGGGATGCTGAACGCAGGCGACGACCCGCCCGCGATGCTCACCACCCCGACCGCCGCATCCCACTGCGGCCAGCGTCGCGTCGCGCGGAACTCGAGCCGGATCCCGCCTTCCGTCGATCGACGCAACACCCCGGTGGTGTCGCCGGCCAGCGGGGCCCCGCGCTCTTCGCCCGCGCGTAGCAGTCCGCGCGCGATCACCGCGGCCTCGCCTTGCGGGTGCTGGGCCAGGAACTCGCGCAACAGGGGGGCGTCGCTCGCGCCGAACACCTCCAGCGCTTTCGCCTGTACTTCCGGCGCGCTGTCCTCGAGGGCGGCCAGGACCACGCTGCGCCCGGTGGGTGCCGACTTCGCCAGGAGTCGGCCGGCGGCCACGACCGCAGCCGCGCGCACCCGGGCGTCAGGATCGGTCAGTGCATCGCGCAGCGCGGGCACGTACTTCCCCGCCTGCCGCTCCCCGAGCAACTGCACCGCCTGGAAGCGGGCGGGCAGGCCGGCCGCGGGGTCGGACGCAACCTCCGCCACCTTCTCGAGGAAGGAAAGCGGATGGTCCAGCTCGTAGCGCTGCAGTGCCAGCGCGGCCGCGGATTCGTGTGGGACACTGCCCAGGATCCGGTAGAGCTCCGGATCCCCGACCGGTTCGGCCGGCGTGGGCGTGGGTGCCGGGGGCGCGGCTGCGCGTGCGCAGGCGCCCGCCAGGAGGAGGAGCGCGAGTATCAGACGTCCGGACTGCATGATCGCTTCTGATCCGGGATTCAGGTCCCACCCGCTGCGCGGGAAAACGGCGCCCGCGGAGCACCCGCGGGCGTATAGCTGCCCAGCACGCGTGGTCCGCGCGCGCCCGTGGCTTCCGGCACGTTGCCCGGAATGCCGCAGACGTGTGCCCACGCCAGCGCCGCGAACGCCACCGCTTCCTTGGCGTCCACGTCGATACCGACTTCATCGCCCGTGCGCACCGGCACCCGCACGCCCCGGGCGATCAGCTCCACCAGCCACGGATTGCGCGCGCCGCCGCCCGTCACCACCACCTCGCCGGCGCCGCGCGGCAGCACCCAGCGCGCGAGGGCCTGGGCAATGGTGCGGGCAGTCAGCGCGGTCAGGGTTGCCACCAGGTCGCGACCCGCGGTTTCGCCCGCGGCCGGATCGAGCGCCGGGTGCTCGCGTACCAGCTCGTCCAGGTAGCCGCGGCCGAACACCTCCCGCCCGGTCGATTTGGGCGGCTCCTGTGCGAAGAACGGGTGGCGCAGCAGCGCCTCCAGCACCGCCGGATCGACTCGGCCGGTGCGTGCCCGGCCGCCATCGGCGTCGTACCGCAGGCGGCCGCCGCTCGCCCGTTCCGCCGCCCCGTCGATGAGCGCGTTGCCGGGACCGGTGTCGAACGCCAGCAGGGGCTCGTCCGAGCCCGCGGGCGGCACGTGCGTGACGTTGGCCATCCCGCCGATGTTGAGCAGCGCCCGGGCGTGCCCGGCCGCGTACAGGTGCCGGTCCGCCCACGGCACCAGCGGCGCGCCCTGCCCGGCGGCGGCCATGTCGCGGGTCCGGAAGTCGCTTACCACCGGCACGCCCGTTCGTTCCGCGATGGTGGCCGGGTCACCCAGCTGGAGGGTGGCGCCGCGCCGGGCCAGCACCCCGCTGGCTCCAGGCGGTTCGTGCCAGATGGTCTGACCGTGCGAGCCGATCAGGTCGAGCTCCGCGAGCGGCAGCCCGGCCACCGTGCACACCTCGCGCACTGCGTCCGCGAACCACTCCCCGAGGTCGGCATGCAGCCGGCACAGCCCCGCCGGGTCGCCATGGATCATCGCGTCCTGGATCCGCGCCCGCCGCTCCCCGGCCCACGGCACCGTCAGGAACGCGCGCAGGTGCCACACCACGCGGCCGGGCTCGCCCGCTATTTCGATGAGCGCGGCATCGATACCGTCCACCGATGTGCCCGACATCAAGCCAACCACGCGCATCAGCCGCCTGCCAGCTCCGGGAGCACCCGCCCGATCGCGCCGCCGGTGGCTTCCAGTCGAGCCTTCGCCTCCGCGCGCGAAATGCCCAGCTTGCCCATGACGATCGCGGTTTTCACGTGCCCCTCCGCGGCTTCCAGCAGTTCGCTCGCCGGCGCGCGCTCCAGACCCATGGTCTCCATCAGGATCCGTTCGCCGCGGTCGCGCAGCTTCTCGCAGGTCACCTGCAGGTCGACCATCAGGTTGCCGTATACCTTGCCGAGCTGCACCATCGCCGCGGTGGTGATGGTGTTGAGCACCATCTTGGTAGCGGTGCCCGCCTTCATCCGGGTCGAACCCGTAATCACCTCGGGGCCGACCAGCGGCGCGATCACCACGTCGTGAGTGCGCGTCAGCTGCTCGCTGGGATAGGTGCAGAGCAGGAACCCGGTGCGCGCCCCGCGCTCGCGCGCCCGCCGGAGCGCCCCGTGCACGAACGGGGTGGTACCGGATGTGGCGATCCCGAGCACGAAGTCCCGGGGTCCCACGTCCCGCTCATCGATCGCGGCCGCGCCGCCTTCAGGGTGGTCTTCCGCGCCTTCCTGCGCCCGCACCAGCGCGTTCAGCCCGCCCGCGATGATGCCCTGCACCATGGCCGGATCGGTGCGGTACGTGGGCGGCATTTCCGATGCATCGAGCACCCCCAGGCGGCCGGAAGTGCCCGCGCCCACGTAGATCAGCCGCCCGCTTTGCCGGAAGGCCGCCACCACCATGTCGATGCAGCGCGCGATCGCCGCGTGCTCCTCCCGCACCGCCTCGCCCACCATGCGGTCTTCGGCGTTGATCAGGTCGACGATCTCCAGCGTCGAGAGCTGGTCGATGCGCATGCTGCGCGGGTTCCGCTGCTCCGTCAGACGCGGGTCGAGCGGGAGTTGATTCTCCATGGGGAGCGCGACTTGCACGGGGTCAGAAAACGCCGGTACATTGGCCGGCGTAACTTACCCGGGGCTTGCTCCCATGACCAGCCTGTTGCCCGCCGCCCGCGCGCTCGAGCCGGAGCTGATCGCGCTCCGCCGCGACCTCCACCGCCACCCCGAACTGTCTTTCCGCGAGACCCGCACCGCGGCCATCGCGGCCGACCGGATGCGGCGCCTCGGCTGGCAGGTACGGACGGAGGTGGGCCGAACCGGCGTCGTGGCCGAGCTGCCGCACGGCCCCGGTCCGACCGTGGCCCTGCGCGCGGACATGGACGCCCTGCCCATCCAGGAACAGGCGGCCCACGACTACGGCTCGACGGTGCCCGGGGTGATGCATGCGTGCGGCCACGACGCGCACGTCGCCATCCTGGTGGGTGCCGCCGCGGTGCTGACCGCCCTGCAGGCCCGCCGCGAGCTGCCGGCGGGAACGGTGCGCCTGCTCTTCCAGCCCTCCGAGGAAGCGTCGGACGAGGAGGGCAGGAGCGGCGCGCAGCGCATGATCGATGACGGCGCCATGGCCGGCGTCGCGCGCGTCTTCGGGCTCCACGTGGGCGCGCACCTGCCGAGCGGCATTGCCTTCATCAGTCCCGGCCCCATCATGGCCGGGTCCGCCGCCTTCCGCGTCACTGTGCGCGGGCGGAGCGTCCATGCCGCCCGGCCTCACGAGGGCGTCGATGCCCTGGTCCTCGCCGCGCACGGCGTCCTCGCCTGCCAGAACGCGGTGGCCCGCCGGCTCGCGCCCGACCAGCAGGGCGTCCTCACCATCGGCACGATCCGGGGCGGCACCGCCGAGAATGTGCTCGCCGACGCAGTCGAGCTGCAGGGCACGATCCGGTACTTCGACGACCCCGTGCGCGCGGTGCTGGAGCGTGAGCTGCGCGCCGCGTTCGCGGTTGCCGCTGCCCTGGGGGGTCGGGCCGAGGTGGAGCTGCGGCCGAGCTATCCGCCGGTCGTGAACGACGAGGCGGCCACCGCGCTCGCGCGGGTGGCCGTGGCCGATGCGCTCGGTGCGGAAGCGGTAGCGCCGTTCCGGCCCATGATGGGCGCTGAGGATTTCGCCCTGCTCGCCCGCGCGGCGCCCGGCTGCTTCTTCTGGTTGGGAGCGGCGCTGCCCGATCCCCGGGAACACCACTCTCCCACCTTCGACATCGACGAGTCCGTGCTCGCCACGGGGGCGGCGGCGCTGGCAGCCTGCGCCGTGCAGGCACTCCACCAGCCGGACTGACGGGAGCCGGCCAGGCGTCCAGCGAATTGGCGCCGGCATCGACCGTGACCCTCCGTCATGCGGTGGCACGCCGACGACCGGCGCGCAGCACTGCCTTCGATCAGTGCCCCAATCCGGCCGTGCGCAGCAGGCGCCGCATGCGCGCATCGCTGCGCAACATGGCGAAGCTCGGGTCCACCGCGAGGTCGGGAACGAAGTCGTCACGCAGCGCGACCGCTCTCCCGAGCAGCGCGAGCGCGCTGTCGGGCCGGCCGAGTGCGGCGTGCACCATGGCCGCCAGATAGGGCGAAACCCCCGGAGTCGCCCGCAGTTTCTGCAGCGCCCGCTCCGCCTCCTGGCGGTGACCCGCCCGTGCCTGGACCAGTCCGACCATCCCCGGCACCCACTCCACTCCGGTGGTCAGCGTGTCCACCGCGGAGATCGCACGCAGCGCATCCGCGTGCCGGTCCATGAACGAGTACGCCAGGGCCGAATTGACCAGGAGCGCGACGCTCTGCGGCTGCAGGGCGAGGCCGTCGCGACAGCAGCGCAGGGCATCCGGGAACCGTCCGGAGTTCAGGTACACATTCCCGAGGTTGTTCAGCGTCGGTGCCGACAGGGGATCAATGGCCACCGCCCGCTCCGCTTCAGCCATGCCCGCCTCGGCATTCCCCAGCCTCACCAGCAGCATCGAGAGCGCGGCATGCGCCTGGGCATGATTCGGATTGTAGGCCAGCGCGTTCCGGTAGTGCCGCTCGGCTGCGGCCCAGTCCCAGTCCCGGTATTCCGCCACTTGGCCGAGCACGGCATGGGCCTCGGCCAGCGTGCTGTCCAGCGCAAGTGCCCTCCGCGCCTCGCTGCGCGCCTGGTCGTAGCTGGCCGGGTAGGGCAGATACCGCATGTATCCGGCGCGCCCCAGGCTGGAAGCCAGTTCCGCGTGCGCGCGCCCGTAGGCAGGATCGATCCCGAGCGCCTGGCGCAGCAGGGCGATGGACTCGATTACGCCTGCCGGCAGGTCCGTGCGGCGCGCTGCGATCCCGCGCAGCAGCAGCGTGTGCGCCTCCGGGTTCGCCGTCTCGGTGCGGGCCAGCACCGAACCGGCGCGAGCGTCCGAGAGCTGAAGCCTCAACTCCGCCACGATTGCGCGGGAGATCTCGTCCTGGACCGCGAAAACGTCCTTCAGCTCGCGGTCGTAGTGCGCGCTCCACTGGTGGTAGCCGCTCGCGGCATCGATTAGCTGGGCCGTGATCCGCACTTCGTCCCCGGCCTTCCGCACGCTGCCTTCCAGCACGTATGCCACCTTGCTCCGACGCAGCAGCGCCCGGCGGCCACGGTTGGTGGCGGCCGGGCGCAGCCGGTGCCATGGGCCACCCATAAGCGGGCCGGGGGCC
>VEPF01000386.1:0-6369 GCA_012027055.1 Gemmatimonadota bacterium
GGTGGTGGCGCTGCGCGCGGACATGGACGCACTGCCGGTCACGCCGGTGTGCGCCACGTCCGTCCGCCCTTCCATGCCGAGCGCACGCAGGTGCTCCGCCACCAGCCGGCTGGTGCGCACCTCGCGATTCCCCAGCTCCGGGTGCTGATGGATGTCGCGCCGCCAGGCGACGACCTGGTCGTTGATCTCGGCCGCGCGCCGCGCGATCTCGCCGTCCAGGCCTCGCTGCTGCGCGGCGGCGGGCGCGGCCGCCGCGGCCGCGAGCCACACCGCCATCATGATCCGTCCGTTCATCGCCGCACCACCGGAGTAAGCCGCAGGTCCTGGAAATCGAAGCTGAAGTCCACCATTGGCCCTTCGGGCAGCATGCGGACCTCGCGGATGCTGCCGTCCGGGTTGAGCGCGAAGGTCACGAACGCGTCCGCGCGCATCTCCCGGTCCCGCCAGCGAGCCTTGAACGTGTCGTACTGCCAGGGCACCAGGTCGCCCACGAGTCCGGGCGTGGGCACCATCCGGATCACCAGGCCCCGATCACCGTTCTCGATGACGACGTCGCCGTACCAGGGATCCCGGTATGTGCCCGCGTACCTGGCGAGCGGCAGCGACGGCTTCGAGAGCGAGTCCCGGGCGGCCGCGGTCTGCTGCTGCATGGCCGCCAGCTGCGTGTTCGCGGTCTCCATCGCGGTACGGTACGCTTTCAGCCAGTCGAAGACCGGTTTCACGCCCAGGTAGTGGTCCACGATGCGGTAGGCGATGGCATCGAACGCGGCCCCCGACTCCTGGTTGGTGAGCACCGCCACGCCCAGCCGCTGCGCCGGCACCATCATCACCCGCGAGACATAGCCCGGCAGCCCACCCGTGTGCATGACCATCTTGACACCGCGGTAGTCGCGAACCTCGAAGCCGAGCGCGTAACCGAAGAAGTCCGCGCGCAGCGGCGCGAGCACCGGCGCTGGCGTGCCGGTCATGCGCGGGGTCACGATGTTCCACAGCTCGCGCGTGGTGCGGGCCGAGAACAGCCGCTGCTCGCGGCCCGCGATCTTCCCGGAATCGAGCTGCACCAGCAGCCACTTCGCCATGTCCGCCGCGCCCGACATGATGCCGCCCGCCGGATTGGTGTTGTCGCTGGTCATGGGCGCCACCCGCCGCACCGTGCCTTCCACTTCCGCGTGCGTCGTGGCCACGTTGCCGCCCGCGGCCGCCGCCGAGTGCCGCACCGCCGTATGCGTCATGCCCAGCGGCTCGAGGATACGGGTGCGCACGAAGTCCTCCCACGTGAGCCCGCTCACGGCCTCGATCACCTCGCCCGCCACCAGGTACAGCACGTTGTCGTACGCGTACGTGCTGCGGAAGCTCGTGGCCAGCGGCACGTACCGGAGCCGGCGCACGATCTCCTTCCGGTCGTAGGTGGAGGCCGGCCACCACAGCAGATCGCCCGCGCCCAGGCCCAGCCCGCTCCGGTGCGTCAGCAGATCGCGGATGGTGAGCTGCGCGGTCACGTACGGATCGGACAGCCGGAAGGCCGGCAGGTAGTCGATCACCAGCCGGTCCCAGCCCAGCTTGCCCTCCTCCACCAGCATGCCGAGCGCGGTGGCCGTGAAGGCCTTGCTGTTCGATGCGATCCCGAACTTGGTCTCGGCATCCACCGGCGTGGGCTGGCCGAGCTCGCGCACCCCGTAGCCCCTGGCCAGCACCACCTGGCCGTACTTCACGATGGTCACCGCCACGCCCGGCACCGCGAAGGTCTTCAACACCTCCGCCACGTAGGCATCCAGTCCGGGTGGCGGTGGGGGCTGCTGCGCGGCGAGCAGGGAAGGGAGCAGCACGAGGAGCGCGTGGAGCGCGCGGTAGCGACGTCGCATGTGGCCTCCTGGTTCGATGCGGCAGGACGCTGCGCAATATAGCGGACCGCGCGGGGCGCTGCCCCGGCGCGTGGTCGAAGCCCGATCCCGCGGCGCGCGTCCGGCGAGGCACTGCCGGAGCAGCGCCGCTCTCGCCGCGGTCAGTGCCGGTCGTCGAAACGGCCGGTGATCGCGAGCAGGAACGAGAGGTCGGTCCCGGGGGTGAGGCGCTCCATCGACACGCCCCGCCGGAACAGCACGGCGCCCGTCGAGCCGCCCAGCAGGAGCGTGCCTTCCGTGCGCCGCAGCCAGGAGCCCTCGCGGATGCCGAGGACCGGGACGTCGTTCTCTTCGAGGAACTGGGTGATCCGCTCCTCGCGGGTCTCGCCCATGTGCGTGGAGCTCGGGTCCGGGTCCAGGTAGTGCGGGTTCACCTGGAAGGGCAGCAGGCCGAAGGCTTCCAGCGAGGCGGGCTGCACGATCGGCATGTCGTTGGTGGTGCGGATCGTGGGGCACGCCAGGTTGGTCCCCGCGCTGGAGCCGAGGTAGGCCAGCTCGCCCGCGGCCACGCGCCGGCGCACCGGCTCCAGCAGGCCGGCGCGCTGGACTCCCTGCAGCAGCCGGAAGGTGTTGCCGCCGCCCACGAACAGCACCTCCGCCTCGGCCGCCGCGCGCGCCGGATCGGGCGACGCGTGCGCTCCTCGCACAGTCACTCCCAACGGTGCCAGGGCGGTCGCCACTTTCGCGGTGTAGCCGTCGCGGTCGGCCAGCGCGTAGGGCACGAACAACACTGTGCGCCGCCCGGCCAGGAAGGCCTCGATCTCGGGGAGGGCATGCTCCAGGTAATCCCGCCCGTGGACCACCGAGTTGCTGAGCAGCAGCAGATCGTTACGCATTCCTGGCCTCCAGTGCGGCAGTGTGCGGTTGCCGCGGCGCAGTGCTTCCGCGGGCTCGGCTTCGGCAGGCGGCGCTCAGGCGCGCAGCTCGACCACGTCGCCATCCGTCAGCACCTGCTCGCTCTTCACCCGCTGGCCGTCGAACGTGGTTTTGCCCCACAGGCGGGCGTACTTCAGGTGCTCCGCGATCTCGCCGTGGATCGTGCGCGCTAGCTGCCCCACGGTCGCGCCGACGGGCAGCGTGAACGGCCGCTCCAGGTCCGGGTCGTGACCCGGCTCCTTGGTGTAGACCCGGATGATGCCGCGCGCGTCGAAGGTCAGGTCCCCGAGCGCGCCCAGGCCCTCCCCGGTCACGCTCGCGACCGCGGTCCACACCCAGTCCGCGCCCAGCAGCTCCGCCAGGATCGTCAGGTCTTCGCGGGCCTGCGGCCGGTCCAGCCCGGTCAGCACCAGCAGCGAGGACAGGTACTTCCAACCGGGCCGGCGCTCTTCGGCGGGCTCGTCATCGGCGTGCTTCCCCGGCGCGGGCGGCTCGGCCGCGGCCGCGGCGCGCCGCCACGGGACCAGCTTCACCGCCTTCTTCTCGAGCAGCCGCTCCACCAGCTCGAGCCCGCCGAGCGGGTCATCCACCGAGAGCACCACCCACGCCAGGTCGCCGCCCCGGATGAGGTCGTAGACCCAGTACTCGACGTGCTCCTCGCATACCGGCGGCAGGTCCACCAGCTGGAAGGATATGTCACCGAACGGCATCATCCCCGGCGTCGCTTCCCGCGTGCTCATGGGGTACTCGGCCACCAGCGGCTCGGCGTGCGTCAGCCGCGCCACCAGCGCCGACTTGCCCGTGTTCGGCGGACCCACCAGCACCACCTGCCCGGCGCCCTCCGCCGGGATGCGGTAGCTGTGGCCGTGCGCGCCGCCCGCCTTGCCGGCCGGCGCGCGCTTCAGCTTCGAGATGCGCGAGCGCAGGTCCGCCTGCAGCTTCTCCGTTCCCTTGTGCTTGGGGATGACGCGGAGCATCTCCTCCAGTGCGGCCAGCTTCTCCTCGCCGGTGACCGCCGCCTTGTAGCGGGCCTCGGCTTCCTTGTAGACCGGGGTCAGGTTGGCAGGCATGCTCCCTCGACGGACCCGTGTTCCGTGCGCTGCTGCGGCTGCCCGCACTATAGCCGCGCCTCCGCGAATCGGCGAGCTCCCAGCGGACCTCGAGGGGGTTTCCCGACAGCCTTTGCGCATTCTCACTGTTACCGCCCGGCCGCGTCGGGCCTCTACTATTCCCGGGCGAACCCGCGCCGGAGACTGCCATGGCATCCGTACCGCTCGCCGCTGCCCCCGCGCCGCCACCCGCTCCCGAACGGGTGGTGCGGGTGGGTTGCCCGGCGCACAACTGCGGGGGACGGTGCCTGCTGCGCGCCCACGTCCGGGACGGCGTCATCACCAGGCTGGAAACCGACGACCGGCCCGACTACCCCGCCGATCCCCAGCTCCGCGCCTGCACCCGCGGCCGCGCCTACCTCCGCCGCCAGTACCACCCCGACCGCCTGCGCACCCCGCTCCGGCGAGTCGGCAGGCGGGGCGAGGCTCGCTTCGAGGCGATTTCCTGGGACGCGGCGCTCGATCTGCTCGCGGGTGAGATCCGCCGGGTGCGTGAGCGCTACGGCAACGAAGCGCTGTTCGTGCCGTACGGCACCGGCGGTTACGGCCAGACCACCGGCTCGCAGGCGGCCAGGCGCCTGTTCAACCTGTACGGCGGCCACCTGGGCATCTGGAACAGCTACTCGTGGGGCGCGATCAACGTCGCGACTCCCACCGTGTACGGCACGCTCACTACCGGCAACCAGCGCCAGGACTGGCTGAACGCGCGCTACATCCTGATGTGGGGCTGGAACCCGGCCGAGATGCGGGACGGCACCAACAGCGACTGGTTCGTGAAGCTGGCGCGCCGGCAGGGCGCGCGCGTGGTCTGCATCGACCCGCGGCTGAGCATGAGCGCGGTCGCGCTCGCGGACGAGTGGATCCCGATCCGCCCCGGCACCGACGCGGCCATGATGAGCGCCATGGCCCACGTCATGGTCACCGAGGACCTGTACGACGCCGAGTTCGTGCGCACCCACTGCGTCGGCTTCGATGCGACGCAGCTGCCGCCGGGTCACGAGCACGCCGAGAGCTACCGCGACTACATCCTGGGCACGCGCGACGGCATTCCCAAGACGCCGGAGTGGGCCGAGGCCATCACCACGGTGCCGCGCGAGACCATTGCCCGCATCGCCCGCGAGTACGCCACCAGCAAGCCGGGCGTGCTCTACCAGGGTTACGGCATGCAGCGGCGCGCGTACGGCGAGCAGGTGGTGCGCGCCGGCTGCGTGCTCGCGGCCATCACCGGCAACGTGGGCATCTCCGGTGGCTGGGCCAGCGGCCTGGCCAACCAGGCTCCCGACGGCGGCGCGCTCTGGAACATCTTCCCGGTCGGCGCGAACCCGGTGGGCGCGGCCGTGCCCTGCTTCCTCTGGAGCGAGGCCGTGCTGCGCGGCCGCGGCATGGGCACTGAAGACGGCGTGCAGTTCGCGCGCGCCGGGGACGCGGCCGCGGGACGTCGTCTCGAGACCAACGTGAAGCTGATCTACGCGGTGGCCACCAACGCGCTCATCAACCAGCACGCGAACATTAACCGCAGTGCCCGCATCCTGGGCGACGAAGCGCTGGTCGAGTTCATCGCCGTGCAGGACAACTTCCTCACGCCCACCGCGCGCTTCGCGGACCTGGTCCTCCCCGCGTGCACGCAGTTCGAGACCTGGGGCGTCGAGGACGGCTGGAAGTACGGCGACGAGGTGCTGCTCATGCCGCCGCTGGTGCCGCCGCTCGGCGAGTCCCGGAGCGATTACCGGATCTGCGCGGATGTGGCCGAGCGGCTGGGCATCGGCAACGCGTACACCGAGGGGCGCGATGAGCGAGGCTGGGTCCAGTGGGCGCTGGACCACTACCGCCGCACGCGCTTCCCCGACCTGCCCTCGCTGGACGAGCTGGAAGCTGCCAACGCGGGCGTGTACTCGCGGTCCGTCGAGGAGCCCGCGATCGCCTTCGCCGATTTCCGGGAGGACCCGGTCGCGCATCCGCTGCCCACGCCGTCCGGCCGGATCGAGATCTTCTCGGCGCGCCTCCATGCGCTCGGCCGGCCGGACGAGATCCCGGCCGTGCCGAAGTACATCCAGGAGTGGGAGAGCCCGTTCGGCCCGGAAGCGCAGGAGTTCCCGCTGCAGGTGATCGGACATCACTACATGCCGCGCGTGCACTCCACGCACGCCAACAACGACTGGCTGGAGGCGGCGTTCCCGCAGCGGCTGTTCATCAACGAACTGGACGCGCGGGCCCGCGGCATCACCGATGGCGACGTCGTACGCGTCTGGAACGCGCGTGGCGAGACCATCCTGCCGTGCCGTGTCACCCCGCGCATCATGCCCGGCGTGGTGGACCTGCCGCAGGGCGCCTGGTGGCAGCCGGACGAGCAGGGCGTGGACCGGGGTGGCTCGATCAACGTGCTGACCTCCGAGCGCTGGACCCCGCTCGCGTTCGGTACCGCGCAGCACACGGCCATGGTGCAGGTGGCGAAGGCCGGGGGCGCGGCGGCCGGGGAGCAGGTC
>VEPF01000386.1:6379-9289 GCA_012027055.1 Gemmatimonadota bacterium
ACAAGCATGCGCTTCCGGCCGGCGTGCGCTGGCGGCGGGTGTACGAGGTGAGCGGCGGCGGCTGGCAGAGTCAGGGCAGCGCGTGGCAGCAGGACGCCTTCGCCTACAACCTCTCGGTCGCCTGCAACCACTGCACTGACCCGATCTGCGTGGAAGTGTGCCCCACGGGCGCCATGCACCGGCGCCCGGACGGTGTCGTACTCGTCGCGGAGGACCGGTGCCTCGGCTGCCGGTACTGCGCGTGGGCCTGCCCGTACGGCGCGCCGCAGTACCACGCGCGGGCCGGGGTCATGACCAAGTGCACGCTGTGCGCCGATGAGCTCGAGCTGGACGTGCCGCCCGCGTGCGTGGCCGCGTGCGGGCTCCGCGCGCTCGACTTCGGCGCTGCCGAAGTCCTGGCCATGCGGTACGCATTCGAGCGCACCGGCGCGCGGAGCGGCTTCGTGAAAGCCGGCGTGCTCGCGGCCGTCTCGCCGCCGCTGCCGGATCCCGACCTCACGAGGCCCGCCCTGCTGCTGCGCTCGCACCCGCACGCCGCGCGCGCGACCGCCGCGGGGGCTCGCATTGCCAATCGCGAGGAGGTGAGTGCCGCCGCGCCGCCGCGCGTGCCAGAGCCCTCGCTGATCGCCTTCACGCTGCTCACCCAGCTCGCGGTCGGGCTCCTCTGGGTCTGGGTCGCGCTGCGCTGGATCTACCTCGATGCGGCCGACCGGACCGCGGGATTGCCGCTGCTCGCGGTCGGCCCGCTCGCCGCGCTCGGTATGCTCGCCTCGCTGCTGCACCTCGGCCGATGGCTCCGCGCGTGGCGCGCGCTGGCCACCGGGTTGGGGGCGAACGGGTTGGGGCTGCTCTACGCCATGGCCCGCGTGCGTACCGGCTCCGCACGATGCCGGCGTGGGACAGCGCGCGGACGTTCGGCTCGTTCCTGCTCACTGCGCTGCTGCTGGGCGGGCTCGCGGGCGGATTGCTGGTTGCCCTGGCGCAGGCCCGGTTCGGTCTCGCTCGGCTGCTGGCGGCGCTGTTCGTGCTCGCCGCGGGCGCGGCCGCGTGGCTACGGGCGCGCTTCTACCGGCACGCGCACGCTGGCATGTAGCCCTCACATCATCGGGAACTCGGCTGCGACTTCCGGAGCGGGATGCTGGTCGGCGGGCGATACTGCCGGACACGCTCCGCGCAGAGGGTGTGGGGAGCGTGCCCGGCTTTGGATTAGTCCTGCCGAAGCTTCGGCATGGGGATCGGGATGTTGAACGTGCTCGCTGCCACGCCCATGCCGCCCTCGCAGGTGTTTGGCGGCGTGGTCGCGACGTAGCCGGCACGCGCGGACGGCTTCTCCGCCGCCCAGAACATGTAGCCGAGCATCCCCGGCGTGGTGCCGGCGCCGTTGGGCGCGACCGTCTCGACGTAGCTGCGATACTTGGCCTGCTCGGACGCGGCGAAGGCCTTGCAGTTCGCGAGATCGCCCTTCAGGTACAGGCCGCCGGTGAATTTCGCTGGCGCCTTGGGCGGAATCGGCGGAGCGTAGGTCGGCATGCCGTCGACGTGCTCCTGCCAGTTGTCCGGCGTGCCCGACGAGCGCGCCACCATCGCGTTCGCGTAGTCGAGGACGCGTTTCCCGTATTCGGTGCCCAGCCAGTTGCTGGTTGCATGCCGATTGAGCGCCTGCAGATACCGGCCACCCGCCGCCAGATCGATGGTCAGTCGCGCGGCGTGGTTGCTGCCGGTCGAATCGTATGGCAGCTGCGAGCGATACGCGTCGATGAACGCCTGCAGCCCGACCAGGTTCGGGTCGGTGTTCTGTTCGTAATCGATCTCGATGCCGACACCGAAGTACTTCGCGATCGCGGCCGCATTCGTTCCTAGCTGCGTAGGCTTGGATGCAAGCGCCTGGTTCCAGTAGTCCGTATATGTGACCCCGCCGATCGACATCATCACGCGGATGCCGGCGTTCTTGAAATAGTCGACCACGGCCTGCGTCATACCCGCGGGTACGCCCGCGGCTGGATTCAGGTCAGTGGTCTTGTTCAGCACGTCAAGCGGGTTGAGGAAGCTCAACACCACCAGGTTAACCGAGGGCCTGCCGTCACCGCGATCGATGATCCAGTGATTGGCGACGTCGAATTCGTTAATGTCCCGCACCCGCCACCAGCTCGCGTAGTCACTCCCCGCGTGCCACACGCCGAAGATCTGCATGGGCGTCGTTACCGGCGCCGGCGGCGTCGTGCACTGACCCAGGTCCGTCCAGTAGACCCCGTTGCTCCCCGGCGGGATGCCCTGGTTGGCCTTCTTCGCGCGCCAGGCATGATACACGTGCGTGACCGTGTCGCCCCGCGGGTAGAAGGTGCTCTGGACCCAGGCGGGCTTCGCGCACGCCGTGCTGGCGGTGATCATGCTCGCCGCGAAGTCCTGCTCGGGGAACACCGCGGCCGGGTCGGTATCGGGGCTGCAGCCCGTGCTGCACAGGACCAGCGAGCCGAGTGCAACGGCGAGGGTGCGGGTGCGGGAGATCATGACGGCCGCCTCCTTCGGGCGGAACGTGATCGGCTCAGGGTCGGAGACGTTGGGACGGGCAGCGGTGCGCGGCCAATGAGCGGCGTACGAAAGGGGGTGGCCGCGGCGAGCCACCCCCAACATGTCTCACTCGATCCCGCCTGCGCAACGAATTCCGCCGCGCGTTTCGGAATTACCCGCCGAGCAGCTCGAAGCCCGCCGCGCGCACCGCCTCGCGGTAGGCGCGCACCTCCGTCGCGTAGAACTGCTCGATCTCCTGGAGCAGTGCATCCGCGGCCGCGGTTGCCCACTGCAGCTCGGCCACCCGCCCGGGGGCGGGCTGGTCCGGCGTCGACGTGGCGCGGCCCAGTCTCTCGCTCACGCGCTCCGTGATGGTCGTGTCCTCGACGATGCCCTTGGTAT
>VEPF01000225.1 GCA_012027055.1 Gemmatimonadota bacterium
CCGCCGACGAGCGCGATCGTCAGATCCGGCTGGCCGGCCAGCGTCATGTTGGACACGTCCTCGCGCGGCAGCACCGACTTCGAGGGGGCCGCGCTCTCCAGCGAGGTCGGGCCGGAGCGGACGCTGTTGATGTCGAACGCCGTCACCTTGTAGAAGTACTGGAACCCGTTGCGCACATCCGTGTCGATGTAGGCATAGGGCACGCCCGTATTCTCCAGGGGCTTGGCCAGGCCCGCACGGACCAGGTCGGCCAGGGCCGTGTCGGCACCGGTCACGACCGGGCTGCCGGAGGCCAGCTCCTGCACGTTCGTGTACTGCACGAACGGTGTCGCGATGTCCACCGTCGCCGCGCCGTGGCTGACGTCGCAGTCCGTCCCGGTGATGTGCGTGGGATCGGTCATGCAGAGCACGTCCTCGAAGAGCGTGCCTGCCTTGTCGAACTGCGCGATCAGCCTCAGGTTCGCCGGGCTGGTGCCGCGGTAGATGCGGTAGCCTTCCACGTCGAACTTGCGGTAGTTCGCGTCGTACAGCGGGTTGTTCGGGTTACCGGCTGCGTTGAAGAACGGGTCGCCGTTCACGTCCGTCTTGGACGGCTCCCACACGATCGAGACCTGGTTGTTGCCGGGGACCAGGTAGAAGCTCGGCGTCTCCGGCGCGAAGCCCAGCAGGAACTTGTTGTCGAACACCGCCTGCGCCCCCAGCGCCCTGCCCAGCAGCGGCTCGGGCACCACGTTCACGTCCCACTGGCTGATCTTCCCGCCCGGCGCCGGGCACCTGCCCGCCTTCGGGCCGATGTAGCCGGCCGCCTTTTCGATCGGCCGGATCGGGTTGCCGTTGCAGCCCGGCGCCAGCGACGGCACGCCCGGCTTGTTGTCGGCGCTCGGGCTGGCGGTGATCTCCGGGGTCTGCACGGTCGCGGCCGCGTACATCATCACCGCGATGGTCGCGCTCTCGCCGGGCTCCAGCGAGAAGGGGCCCGAAGCGATGAAGACGCGCACGTCCGACTGGGTCTGCGACAGGTAGCAGGCCTTGCGGGCCCGCACCTCGGCCGCATCGAACGAGCAGCTCGGGTCGCCCTTGCCGGCGTCCACGTTCAGGGACAGGTAGCGCCAGCCCTGCTGCACCGTCTGCGGATCGCTGAACGCGCCGCCGTTGGTGTGCTGCGAGAGCGCGGTCAGACCCACCTGCTCGCCCGTCTTGGGATTGACCGGGCTGCGCAGGAACTTGAACCCCGAGATGCCCGGCGCCCCCGTGAAGAACGGCGGGTGGAACAGGGCGGTCGGATAGATGAACGACGTCTCGTAGAACTGCGCGATGTAGGCCAGGCCCATGTCGAAGGGCATGATCCCGGTCGCGTAGTTGTTGGTCGCGGTCGGCCCGACGTCCGGGTCGGTGTCGAAGGAGGCGTAGATCGAGTCGATCCGCCAGCCCTGGTCGGGCAGCTGGATCCCGTACTTCGCCTCGTTCAGCGCCTGGAAGCGCGGGTTGTTGGTCGCGTTCGTGAACCGGTACACGAAGAAGATCGAGGCCTCGTTACCGGCCGGGTAGCTCCAGGCCATCGAGCGCTGCTCCACCACGATGCCCATCGGGTGCGTGCGCCCGCCCGTCTTCTGCGGGTCGCCGTCCCAGTACGCCACCCAGGTGTCCTGCTGCGACACCGACTTCCGGCCCAGCAGTACGCCCGCGTACAGCGCCGTGTCATCGACGATCCCGCTCAGGAACGGGAAGTCGGGAACGCTGCCGGGAGTCGGCCAGTTGGCCAGGTCTTCGGCATCCAGCGAGTTGTAGATGTTGGTGATCGGCGTACCATGCGCGCGGAGACCGGAGGCATCCATGAAGAATGCGCCGGTGGTGTCACCCGCCCACGTGAAGTTCGCCGACTTGGGGATGATGCCGGTCACCTGCAGACCGGAGTTGAACATGTACTGGTTGGCGGAGCCGGTCGGCCAGAAGCCGCCGCCCCCGGTCGGGCTGTCGAACACGTCGGTGCACGTGTCACCGGTGTTCACCAGGCCGCACTGGTACTGATTCACCTGCAGCACGACGGAGGGACCCGCCGCGAGGTTGAACAGGCTCTGGCGCTCCCGCTGGGCCCGGTGCTTCTCCTGCGTGCTCTGCGCTCCCGCGAACGAGGGCAGCAGCACCAGGGCCAGCAGGGCCACCGCCCAACGGGCCGCGCCTGCCTTGTCGAATTTGCGAATCATGTTCGCTCCTGTCCGTGTTGATCCCGGGTGAGCGCTCCGGGCGCGCGGACGCGTCCGGAGAACCCCGCCATAGCGCTAGAACGTCCGCTCGAACCCGCGCCGCAGGTACCGGTTGGTCTCCCGGAAGAGCTGCGTGCCCCAGTTGAGGTTGTACCAGTCGGTGATCATGTGGCGCTGCTCCGCCACCGTGAAGGTGCCATCACCGTTACCGAACCTGCGCTCGGCCTCCAGGATCATGTACTGGTTGACCGGGTTCGACGTCTCCGCCTCAGTCTTGATGTTGAAGTCGTCGATGTTGGTGTCGCCGTCCCAGGTGGCCAGCGACAGGTAGTTCGTGATGAAGTCCTCGCGGTGCACGGCGTTCTTGTCCGTGCCGGTCTCCAGGAACACGCGGTCCTGGTTGGTCAGGCCGAGCGGGTTGCGCCAGTCGGCGAACAGCCGCGCGCCCTTGCCGAGCACCTCGAAGCCCTTCACGAGCCGCAGGTCGAAGCGCTTCTCCCAGCCCGTGCGGGAGGCATTGATGCGCTCGGCCGGCTGCCCGTCGAGACCGGCCGCGGTGGGCGGGCCAGTATTGCCGGCGCCGATGTTCTCGAGCCGGGTGTAGGGCAGGCCGGAGCCGACCCGGAGCGTGCCGAACAGCGAGATGTCGCTCAGGATGGCGTTGGCGACCCGGTTCTCTTCCATGATGTCGCTGCCCAGGGTCAGCGTGGCCACGCCGGACAGCGTGTGGGCGCGGCTCTGGTCAAGCGTCATCAGCACCTCGGGCGGCTCGATCGGCTGGCCGGTGATCACGCCCAGGTTGGTATTGCCGCGCAGCAGCAGGTTGAGGTACGTGCTCGGATCCGAGCCCGTGCCCTTGGCGTCCAGGAACGAGTAGTTGATGGCCAGGTCCAGCAGCTCGCTCACGCGCCGGTCGAACACCACGTCCACGCCCTTGGTGAGCGAGTAGTCGGCGTTCTGCAGCGAGTTGATGAACATGTCGCCGCCCGTATTCGGATCCGTGAACCGGAGCTTGCGGTAGGCGAGCGCGTTGCGGTTCGTCTTGGAGTAGGCGGACACGTCGATCACCGTGTTGCCGCCGAACACCTGGCGGTAGCCGGCTTCGAACGCGACCGTCGTCGGGATCTCCACGTCGCGGCCGTAGGCCCAGTTCGTGTTCGCCGTGCCGCCCGCCAGGTCCTCGTCGTTGGACGAGAACAGCGAGGTCAGCCGCGGGGCCTGGGAGTTCTGGCCGTAGGAGAGCCGGAACGTCGAAGACGCCGTCACCGGGAAGCTGACCGCCAGCTTCGGGCTCAGGATCGAGCGCTTCTTCGCCGCGATGAAGTTGTTCATGCAGCCCACCTGGCCGAGCGAGTTGGTCCGCTGTTTGGCCGTCGCCGTGCCGCCGCAGTCACCGGTCGGCGCCACCAGCCGGTCCAGCACCGGACCCTCGCCCGCGGCCACCGTCCACATGTCCGCGCGCAGCGAATCCGGCACGTTGAAGACGAAGCCCGGGACCCGCGAGAAGTCGCCCGACGGGTCGAAGTAGTCCAGCCGGAGCCCGCCCTCGAGCACCACGTCGCCAATGTCGAGGCGGTCCTGCAGGAACAGGCCGCCCACGCTCGGCTCGTACATGTACGGGTAGGTGCGGTTCTGGTACAGCGGGATGTTCCGGCCGGCGGACTTGGACAGGGTCAGCTCACCGCCCAGCCAGAGGCGGTTGAACCGGTTCATCTGCCAGTCGATGGTGGCCGTCGTGTACCAGCGGGTCTCGTAGTTGTATGCCTGGGTGACGTTGCCCGACCCGGAGGTCGAGAAGTCGCTGCGCAGCGCGTACGGGTTGAGGCGCAGGTTGCTGGCGACGCCTTCCACGCCCTGACGGGTGGTCAGGTCGGCGCGGCCCGGCAGCATCACGTTCTCGTTGATGGGCAGCACATTGGCCCGGGAGGCGTTGACCAGCTTCTCGTTCACCGGCCACGCGTCCGGGTCCATGATGAAGTCGACGGCCTTCATGTTGAACCCGAAGGCCGGGCTCAGGTGGCTCTCCAGGTAGTCCGACGCCACGGAGCCGGACTGGCCCCAGTCACGCTGGTAGCTGGCCTTCAGGTCGAGCGCGATCTGCGACTCCGCGGTCTGCCGGACCATGAAGTAGCCGCCCAGGGTCAGCGTGTTCTGCGTGCCGTAGGACCCGGTCCAGGAATCCGGGTTGAACGCGCCGGTCAGGTTGCCGCGCGAGAGGCTCTGGCTGCGGTTCCGGTAGTAGGTCAGGTCCAGCTTCGACCCCTTGCCGATGCCGTAGGACAGCTTGGCCGTGAGGTTGTAGGTGTCGCCCACGTACGAAGGCGAGGTCGGGCCGTTGTCCCACTCGATGAAGTTCGGGATCACCACGTCCACGCTGTCGGAGCCGCCCGTAGTCTGGGCGGTGCGGGCCATGCGGATCGTGGTGTCCACGCCGCTCGGCACGTACCGGGTCAGCCCGTTGTAGCCCTGCGAGATCGAGCGGTACTTGTTGCCCGACGCGGTGCCGCCCACGAAGAAGCTCAGGTTGTCCATCAGCAACGGGCCGCCGAGCGACAGCTCGGCCCGGCTGAAGCCCGTGCGCCACTGCTGGGGCGCCATGTCGTCCGTGTAGAACGAGAGCGTGCCGCCCAGGGCGGCCGCGCCCGTCTTGGTCACGTAGTTGACCAGGCCGGACTGGGCGTTCCCGTACCGGGCCGCCACGCCGCCCGTGGTCACGTCCACCTGCGCCAGCGCGTTGGTGGGCAGGTCGAGGTTGCTGCTGGCGCCGCTGCGCAGGCTGCGCATCGGCACGCCATCGATGTAGACCGCGTGCTCACCCTCGCGCGAGCCGCGGATCGAGAACCCGTTGTTGGTCTCGATGACGCCGGGCGCGAGCAGGATGATGCTGGAGGCGTTGTCGATCGGCAGCTCGTCGATCGTCTCGCCCGTGACGATGGCCTTCGACGACACCTGGTCGCGGGGCACGAGCGGGTTGCGCTCACCCGTGACCACCAGGGCTTCCAGCTCGACCGCCGCCTGCTCGAGCGTGAAGTTCAGCGTGGTGGTCTGGCCGGCCAGCACGCGCTGGTTCGTGGTCGCCACGGTCCGGTACCCGATGCTCTGGGCACGTACCGTGTGCAGACCCGCCGGGACCTGGTTGACGAAGTAGAAGCCATCGTCGTTGGTGATGTTCCCGAGGTTCGTGCCGTCCACGGTGACCTGGGCCGAAGCGATCGGCTGGCCCGCCGAAGACACCACTCTCCCCTGGATCTTGCCGGTGGTGCCCTGCGCATGGCCCCCCGTCACGGCCACGGCCACGAAGCACAGCGCCGCGACCAGCGTGGTGGCAATGCGTGTTACCGCCTTACCGAGCATGGAGGATCCTCCTGAGTGGTACGGAAATGAAACGTAAAGCGAGCTTGCCGCCGACCAGCGGGAACGGCCGGCGGCGCTTTGGAAAAACAACTGCTGTTACAGGCGACAAACGCCCGACGGAGCCTTCTGCGCGTAAGCTCGTAGGCAAAAGTGGTTCAGGCTCTGAGGGATTTGGATCGGGCAGTGTAGGCGCCCTCGAAACTGGTGTCAAGGCTGGCCGGCCCCCGGTCCGGAGCCTCGCGCCCCGTGCCGTGTAAGATGATATTGCCTGGCAGCCCCCCACTGACGCCGCCCCGCGGCGTCCCGAGCGAGACGGTGTCGGATGAACCTGCGCCACCTCCTGTCGACGATTGTCGCGGTACTGCTGTTGCCGGGTGCCGCCGGTGCCCAGCGGCCGGATTTCCTGCCGCTGCGCGACTCCATCGCGCAGCTCACTGACGTGGTGCAGCTGCAGCGCCTGGAGCGCAGCCTGGAGATGCCGGGTGTGGCCCGCACGCTGGCGCCCGTCATCCGGCGTGGCCTGCTGGCGCTGCGGAGCTGGGAGCTCTCGGGCGACCGCGCCGATGCGGATCGCGCGCGCGAGACTTTCCAGGTGGCAGTCCAACGTTTCCCCCGGGAGCCCTGGAGCCACTACGGGCTCGCGCTCGCGCTCGCCCACGGCCCCGAGGTTCGCCTGCCGGTGCTCGGCGGCGCTCTGCCGCAGGTCACCCTGGGCCAGACCGTGGCGGAGATCTTCAAACGCGATCCCCGCTCCCGGGCGAGGCGCGCGCTCCGCGAGGCGCTCGGCATCGATCCGGGCTTCGGCCCGGCCGCGGTGCTGCTGGCGCGGCTGGCCCTCGATGATGCCCGCGACCAGGAGTTGGTCAGGGAGGCGCGCGGCGCGCTGCTCCAGGCCCGGCAGGCCGGAGACCGCTCCACCGCCACTGCCCAGACCCTGGCCGCCGTCGCGACCGCGCTCGGCAACTACGCGGCCGCGGCCCGGGCCGCCGCGGGGGCGGAGGGCGAGGCCGCGGGCGTGCTCCGCAGCCGCGGCATTGCCCTCCTGCTGCAGGGCAGCGAAGCGCCAGGTTATGCCGCCTATCGGCGCGGCATCGACCTGCTCACCGACGACGCCGCCGGGCCGTACTACGGCGATCTCACCGTGCTGCTCACTCCGCAGGAAGCCGCCGAATGGCGGGTGGCCAGCACCGTGGACGCGCAGCGCGCCTGGCTGGCCCGCTTCTGGGACCGGCGTGCCGCCGAGGCCGGCGTGACGCCGGCCGCGCGGGTGGGCGAGCACTTCCGCCGCCTGGCCCTCGCGCGCGCGTCCTACGTCCGCCAAGCCCGCCGTGGCTCCGAGAGCGCGGGCGGCCTGCTCGGCGAGACGGCCGTGGGCGAGCACGTCTTCGACGACCGCGGCGTGGTGCTGATCCGCCACGGCGTGCCGCGGCAGATCGTCAGCAGCCGCCAGCGCGGCCTGCTTCCCAACGAGAGCTGGATCTACGACCTGCCCGGCATCGGCCCGCAGCTCTTCCATTTCGTGGCGCTGCGCGGCGCCCAGGACTACACCCTGGTGGGCGACCTGCTCGACGCGCTCGACGCCCGGGCACCGCTCACTGCGGTCGAACGACAACGCGCGGTCATGGCGCTCATCGAGGACCGCGCCAATTACGAGCCCGGCTACCGCGCGGCCATGGGCCGGCTGCGCAGCCTGCTCGGCATCGCCTATGCCGATGGCAGCCCCGCCGTGCCGCTCGACGGCACCGAGGTCCGCAGCATCCTGGAACGCGTGGATGCCGACTACCGCCGGGGCGCCCGCGCTGCCCTGCGCACCGACACCTACGCCCACGCCTACGAAGGCGCCCTCGCCTTCGAGCAGGACCTGTTCACCTTCCGCACCCCGTTCGGCCGCACCGACCTGACCGCGGCCTTCGCGATCCCCGCCGAGGAGCTCGAGCCCCTGGTCGGCAGCGGCGGCACCGAGTACGCGCTCCGCCTCTCCGTGATCCTGACCGACACCCTGCAGGACGTGGTCACCCGCGCCGATACCGCCCGCACGCTGCGCGTCGATGGACCGCTCGGCCGCGGCGACTTCCTCCGCACCTTCGTCACTCTGCCGGTGATTCCTTCCGAGCACACCGTCTACCGGGTGGTCGTGGAGGATGTGGTGGGCGGCCGCGGCAGCGTGCGTGCCGGCGGCGCCACTATGCGGGACTACAGCGGCACCAGCCTGCAGGTGAGCGACGTGGTGCTCGCCCGTCCCGACAGCGTGGGCGACTGGCGCCGCGGGGACGTGGGACTCGACCTGCTGCTGCCCCGCCGCTTCGGGCCGGACCGGCCGGTCACCATCTTCTACGAGCTCTACAACCTGCCCGCGGACACCCCCTACGGCACCGAGATCACCGTCGAGCCCACCGACCGCGGTGGCCTCTTCGACCGGGGCAAGGGCGTGATCGGCCTCGGCCCCGACCGGATCCGCCTCCGCTTCGACGACGTCGCCCGCTCCGACCGGGAGGGCGTGGCCCAGGAGGTGCGCCGACTCGCGTCCGCACTCGGCAAAGGCAGCTACAGCCTCACCATCACCGTCACCAACCGCCGCACCGGCGAAAGCGCAACCACCCGCACCAGCTTCAACGTCAGCGGCTGAGGCACCTTCCCTTGCGAGCGGACCGCCCGGAGGCGGTCCGCCCAGGCCTTGCAGGTGCCGACCTGAGGCACCTTCCCTTGCGAGCGGACCGCCCGGAGGCGGTCCGCCCAGGCCTTGCAGGTGCCGACCTGAGGCACCCATCCCTGCGAGCGGACCGCCCGGCAGCGGTCCGCCCGGATGCTGGACCGAGAACAGAACCTCAGCTGGCATCAAGAAAAGCGACTTCGGCGTGGGCAATACGGAGCCGGGACGCGTTGCGCGCGCGGCCGGCCATTGCGGGAGAACGTCTGAAGGGCGCGGCCTGTGACAGCCTGCGGCAGAGCCAGGGACCAACGGCCTAGCGCCAAGAGAGACAGAAGCGACAAGGGGTTAGGTCGTATCAGACGTTTCCGGCTGGACGCCAGCCACGACACGCAGGAGGGCGCGGGCCTTGGCCAGGGTTTCCTCGTACTCCCGGGCGGGCACGGAATCGGCCACGATGCCGGCGCCGGCCTGGACCCAGGCTTCCCCGTCCCGCGCCACCAGGGTACGGATGGCGATACCGGTATCGAGGCTCCGGCCGCCCCAGCCGAAGTAGCCGACCGCCCCGGCGTACACGCCACGGCGGACGGGCTCCAGCTCGTCGATGATCTCCATGGCGCGGACCTTGGGGGCGCCGGAGACGGTACCGGCCGGGAAGCAGGCGCGGAAGACGTCGAGGGCGTCGAGGCCGGGGCGCAGCTCGCCGTCCACCTGGCTGACCAGGTGGAGCACGTGGCTGTAGCGCTCGACCTGCATGAAGCTGCTGACCCGGACGGAGCCGTAGGTGCTGACGCGGCCGACGTCGTTGCGGCCGAGGTCCACGAGCATCAGGTGTTCCGCGCGCTCCTTGGGATCGGCCAGCAGCTCGGCGGTGAGGGCGGCGTCGGCGGCCTCGTCGGCGCCGCGCGGCCTGGTTCCGGCGATGGGTCGGACCGTGACCCGGCCAGCCTCCAGCCGGACCAGCACTTCGGGCGACGAGCCCACCAGCGCGAGCCCGTCCAGCTCCAGGAAGAACAGGTAGGGCGCCGGGTACTCG
>VEPF01000346.1:0-1138 GCA_012027055.1 Gemmatimonadota bacterium
TGGAGAAGAAACCGGCGGACCGGCCGCAGTCGGCGGACGAACTGCTGCAGGTGCTGGAGTCGCTGGCGACGCCGAGCGGTGGTGTAACGCCGGCGTACACGCAGCCGGTCAAGGCGATTGCCCCAGCACGGAAGCGGCGACTGGCACTGGCGATCGCTGGCATCGCGATCGCCGTCATCGTACTGGGCACGCTCGGAGTGAAGCAGCTGCTGCAGCCCGGACAACTCACCATCACGGTCGCCGACATCACCCAGGTGACGAGCGAGCCCGGCGTGGAGTTCCAGCCGGCCATCTCGCCCGACGGCCGCAAGATCGCCTATGCCGCAGGCGCCATCCGCGCGCCGCGCCTGGCCATCCGCAGTGCCACCCAGATTGCCGGTGGAGGCGAGGTACGCCTGGCGGACACCTCGCTGGTCAGCGAGTGGGGTCCGTCGTGGAGCCCGGATGGCGACATGGTACGCTTCTGGGCGTGCCGGGCGGCCGGGTGCAGGTGGAGCGAGACCAGCAGGCTGGGCGGGGCGGTCACCCTGACGAGGCTGCCGCGCCGAGCGATGGCAGCCCGCCTTGCCTGGTCCGGAGATGGCCTCCGGGTGGCGTTCGTCGTTGGTGATACGATCTTCAGCGCGGCCGCGAACGATACCGTTGCGAAGCGGCTGGCCGTGCACCCGGTCGAGGTCTGGGCCCTGCATTCGCTCGCGTGGTCGCCCGACGGCACCCTGATCGCATACGTCAGCGGCAACCCCGACTGGCTGAGCAGCGGCAACGTGTGGGATGCCTCGATCTGGGTCGTATCCGCAGGTGGCGGAACGCCGCAACCTGTGACCACGGAGCACGACCTCAACGTCAGTCCCCGGTGGCTGGATGACAGCCACCTGCTCTTCGTGTCGAACCGTGATGGGCCGCGCGGCGTATACGTCGTGGCAGTGGGGCCGGAGGGGGCCAGGGGAGAGCCGCAGATCGTGTCCGGGTTCGGGGACCCGCACTCCATTTCGTATTCACTCCGGGCACGGAAGCTCGCCTGGGCGAAGTTCACATTGAGCCAGAACATCTGGTCGTACCCCCTGGGACGGTCGGCGGCGATCTCGATTCGAGCCGGGCAGGCGGCAACGACCGGCAGCCAGGTGCTCGCGACGCACGA
>VEPF01000346.1:1148-9202 GCA_012027055.1 Gemmatimonadota bacterium
TTCCGGCCGAGGGCGGTGTTCCGAAGCGGCTCACCTGCAACCCCGGTTGGAACAACTGGCCGGTCTGGTCACCGGACGGCCTGACGATCGCCTTCTATTCCACCCGGACCGGCCGCAGCGAGATCTGGACCATATCCCGTGACAGCATCGGCGGTGCCTGGCACGACGCCGTGCAGCTCACGAACATCGGTGCCTTCCCCCGGGACTGGGGGCGCGATCGGCGCGCGATACTGGGATCACACGGCAGCAAGGAGCTGATCCTGGTGCAGCCGGGTGGCGAGATCACCTGGCGCTACGATCTCACCGCAACGAACGGGCTCACCGGGCAGGGAGATGTGCGTTACTCGCGGGACGGGCGCACCATCTACCTCGCGGCTTCCCACCACGACGGTCGCGCTGGAATCTGGGCGCTCCCGGCCGTGGGAGGTCCGGCGCGCCTGGTGGTCGCATTCGATGATCCGGCACTCATCGCCGCGTTCGGCGGCCATTTCAGCGTGGGGCCGGACCGCCTGTACCTGACGGTCTCGGAGTACGAGAGCGACATCTGGGTGGCGAACCTGCGGTACTGAAAGCGAGGCTGCGATGGCCGAAGTGTTCGAGCGCCTGAACGCCGCGCTGGCCGGGCGCTACCGGCTGGAGCGGGAGCTGGGGCAGGGCGGCATGGCCACCGTCTACCTCGCCCAGGACCTCAAGCACCACCGGCCCGTCGCGGTGAAGGTGCTGCGCCCGGAACTCGCCGCCACGCTCGGCCCGGAGCGCTTTCTGCGCGAGATCGAGATCGCCGCGCAGCTGCACCACCCGCACATCCTGCCGCTCTACGACTCCGGTGAAGCGGGCGGCTTCCTGTTCTACGTGATGCCGTACGAAGAAGGGCGCTCGCTGCGCGAGAAGCTGGAGCGCGAGGGCGAGCTGCCGGTGGGCGACGTCGTACGCCTGCTGCGGGATGTGCTCGACGCCCTGGCGCACGCC
The DNA here is from genome assembly GCA_012027055.1 of Gemmatimonadota bacterium. Classification (GTDB taxonomy): domain Bacteria; phylum Gemmatimonadota; class Gemmatimonadetes; order Longimicrobiales; family RSA9; genus VEPF01. The sequence continues at coordinate 2,118 of VEPF01000346.1, forward strand.
CATGCGCACGGCGTGGTGCACCGCGACATCAAGCCGGAGAACATCCTGCTCTCGGGGCACCATGCGCTGGTTACCGACTTTGGTGTTGCGAAGGCGGTGAGCGAGGCGAGCGGGCGGCAGCAGCTGACCACGAAGGGAGTGGCGCTGGGGACGCCCGCGTACATGGCGCCCGAGCAGGCGGCGGCGGACCCGCACGTGGACCACCGGGCGGACATCTACGCGGCGGGGATCGTTGCCTACGAGTTGCTGACGGGGCGGCCGCCGTTCGAGGGGATGAGCGCGCCGCAGGTGCTGGCGGCGCAGGTGACGGCGGTGCCGGAGCCGGTGACTGCGCGCAGGCCCACGGTCTCGCCGGTGCTGGCGCAGCTGGTGATGCGGTGCCTGGAGAAGAAGCCGGCGGACCGGCCGCAGAGCGCGGCAGAGCTGGTGCCGCAGCTGGAAGCGCTCTTGACGCCGAGCGGCGGCATGACGCCCACGGAAGCGGTGCTCATGTCCTCGGGTACGCGAGCCGCGCTCCAGCGCCACCATCCGCTGCGCGTCCTCGGACTGTCGGCGGTCGGCGCGCTGGCGGTGCTGGCAGCCGTGTACGCGGCCGTGCGCCTGATCGGGCTGCCCGCCTGGGTGATCGCCTTCACGGTGGCGATTCTCGCGCTCGGCGTGCCGAGCGTCGTGCTGCCGGGGCGCCACGCGCGGCAGCGCCTGGTCGCCGGGTCCACGGGCAGGGTGCAGACACTGCCGGGGCTGCAGCGGCACTTCACGTGGCGGCGCACCTGGCGGGCGGCCGCGCTGGCGTTCGGCGGCCTGGCGGTGATCACCATCGGCTACATGGCGATGCGGCAGCTGGGCATCGGACCGCCCGGCACTTTGCTGGCGAAGGGCGTGCTGGAGACGCGCGACCGCGTCGTGATGGCCGACTTCGCGAACCAGACTGCCGACTCGACGCTGGGCCGCACCATCCAGGAGCTGATCCGCATCGACCTGGACCAGTCGCCGGTGGTGACGCTGCTCACGTCGTCGGAGGTACGCCAGGCGCTGGGCCGCATGCGCCGGGCCGCGGACACCGTGCTCACGCAGGAGCTGGCCGAAGAGCTGGCCAGGCGCGAGGGCGCCAAGGCCGTCCTGACCGGCGAGGTGGTGCCGCTCGGCGGCGGGTACGTGGTCTCGGTGCGGCTGCTGGGTGCGGGCACGAACCAGGTCCTGACCGCGCGCCGGGAGACGGCAGCCGGTAGCGAGGAGCTGATCGCCGCGGTGGACCGCGTATCGCGGGGTCTGCGCGAGCGCATTGGTGAGTCGCTCCGCAGCGTGCAGGGCGGCCAGCCCCTCGAGCAGGTCACGACCGCGTCGTTGGACGCCCTGCGCGACTATTCCGAGGGGACGCGGGCCTACGAGGCGGGCGAGTTCATGCGGGGCCTCGACCTGCTGCGGCGGGCGATTCATACCGACACGACCTTCGCGATGGCCTATCGCCGGCTCGGCGCCTACCTCAACAACATCGGGACGCCCCGCAGGCAGGTAGTTGCCGTAATCTCCAGGGCGTTCGAGCTGCGCGAGCGGCTCCCCGAGCGCGAACGCATGCTCGCCGAGGCGGCCTACCACCAGTACGTGACGGAAGACTATGACCAGGCCATCGAAGCCTACCGCACGCTGCTCGATCGCTATCCGGACAACGCCACCGCCTGGAACAACATGGGCTCGTTGCTGCTGTCCCGGCGGCGCCCGGTGGAGGCGGAATCGGCGTTCGTCCGCGCCGCGCGCCTGGGGTTGAGCATGTCGGGGCTCAATCGGGTCGATGCGCTCATCGAGCAGGGGAAGACGGCGGCAGCCGAGAACGTCCTGAGCCGCTGGGCCGAAGCGCACCCCGGTCACCCCAACATCCCGTTCTACCGGACCCAGTTTGCGGATCTGCGCGGCGACTACGACGAGGTCGAGAGAATCACGCGCGCGACAGTGCCGGCCCTGCGGGCAGGAGATGTCAGCACGCGCATGCTGGCCGAGTACGCGCTCGAGGCCAGCGCGGAGCTGCAGGGCCACATCCGCGAAACGCAGCAGCAAGCGAGGGCCCTACGGGCCGCCAGCCGGGAACTCGGCAGTGAAAGGCTTCCGGCGCCGCTGGGCGACGCCCTCGACGCGGCCGAGTTCGCAGTATGGTACGGCCGTTCGCCTGCGCCCGCCCTGGCAGCGCTCGACACGGCCCTGGCGCGCTACCCGCTCGATTCGATTCCGGCGGAACAGCGCGGCTACCCATCAATGGCCTGGGCATTCGCCCGTGCAGGCAACGCCGCCAGGGCCCGTGAATTCATGGTTCGCTACGACCGTGAAGCTACCGACGCCGGTCCGCGCACGCGCGCGCAAGAGCTGCGCTTCCTGCGCGGCCAGATCGCGCTCGCGGAGCAACGCTGGCCGGAAGCGATTGCGGAGCTGCGGATGTGGCAGGACTCGGCCGACGCGCTCGACCTCATCTGGGTGGCCGACGCCTACGACCGGGCCGGGCACGCCGATTCTGCCGTGGCCGTGTACGAACGGTGGCTGGCGACGCCTGGAACACGCCTCTATTGGGACCCCATGTGGCTGCCGCGGACGCTGCGGCGGCTCGGCGAGCTGTACGAGGCGCGCGGTGACCGCGCGAAAGCGCGCGACTACTACACGCGCTTCGCGGAACTCTGGAAGGACGCCGATCTCGAGTACCAGCCGCTGGTGCGCGCGGCGCGGGCGAAGGCCGCGCGCCTGGGCGGGAGCTGACGTCGCCGTGGAGACCGCATTGCCCGTTCACCCTGTCCGCCGGAGGTAACCATGCCCCTCGCGCAGCTGAAGGAGTTCCTCGACGGCAACGCCGTGAAGTACGTGACCGTGGCGCACTCCGCCGCGTACACGGCGCAGGAGGTCGCCGCCCTGGCCCACGTACCCGGCCGGGAGTGGGCCAAGACCGTGATGGTGAGGCTCGACGGGAAGATGGCGATGGCCGTGGTGCCCGCGTCGTGCCGGGTGGTCTTCGGTCTCCTGCAGGAGGCTTCCGGCGCCCGCGAGGCCGAGCTTGCCCCGGAGCAGGAGTTCAAGAATCTCTGCCCCGGGTGCGAGCTCGGTGCGATGCCGCCCTTCGGCAACCTGTTCGGGATGGACGTCTACGTGGACGAGAGCCTGGCCGAGGACGCCGAGATCGCGTTCAACGCCGGGACCCACACGGAGATGATGCGGCTGGCCTTCGCCGACTACCAGCGGCTGGTGCAGCCCAGGGTCGTGCGGCTGTGCCGCAGGGCGTAGACGCGCGCATCGTGAGGTTCGTATGAGCGACGATGTAGAGCGGCTGCGCAGCGCGCTGGCCGACCGATACCGGATCGAGCGAGAGCTCGGCACGGGCGGCATGGCCACGGTATACCTGGCCCACGACCTCCGTCACGACCGCGACGTCGCGCTCAAGGTGCTGCGCTCGGACCTGGCCGCCACGCTGGGCGCGGAGCGCTTCCAGCGCGAGATCCAGATCGCCGCGCGCCTGCAGCACCCCAACATCCTGCCGCTGCTCGACTCCGGCGAGGCGGCGGGCTTCCTCTATTACGTGATGCCGTTCGTGGAGGGCGAGTCGCTGCGCGAGCGGCTGGCGCGCGAGGGCGCGCTGCCGGTGGGCGACGTCGTGCGCATCACGCGCGACGTGGTCGATGCGCTCACGGAGGCGCACGCGCACGGCGTGGTGCACCGCGACATCAAGCCCGAGAACATCCTGCTGCGCGGGCGGCACGCGCTGGTGGCGGACTTCGGGGTGGCCAAGGCAGTGCGCGAGGCCACGGGCCGGCAGACGCTGACCACGGTGGGGGTGGCGCTCGGCACGCCGGCGTACATGGCGCCGGAGCAGGCCTCGGCCGATCCGCACGTCGATCATCGCGCGGACATCTACACGACCGGAGCGGTGGCGTACGAGCTGCTGACGGGCCGGCCGGTGTTCATGGGGACCACGCCGCAGATGGTGCTGGCAGCGCACGTGAGCGAAGCGCCGGTGCCGATCAGCAAGCACCGGGAGTCGGTGCCGCGGGCGCTGGAGGCGCTGGTGCTGCGCTGCCTGGCGAAGCAGCCGGCGGACCGCTGGCAGAGCGCGGCGGAGCTGCTGGCGCAGCTGGAGGCGCTGGCCACACCCCGCGGGGGCCTGACCCCGCTCGAGACGCAGCCGGTGCCGGCAGCACCGGGTGCACGACGTCGCCTGCTCCCGGTTGCATTGGCCATTGCGGCCATTGCCGTGCTCATGGCAGCCGTGGCGCTGTGGCGGAGCCCCGCGCGCCGACCCACGCCGGAATTGACGCGCCTGCAACTCACGTCCAGCGGTGCGGCGGTCTACCCGGTGATCTCGCCCGACGGGTCGCAGATCGCCTACGAGACGCGGCGGTGCCCGGAGGCCGCGGCCTGCGCGTGGGACCTGGTGGTGCGGGACATCGCCACCGAGGCCGAGCAGACCATCGTGCAGGGCGCGCACTGGGTCGCCCCGGTCCGGTACAGCCCGGACGGTGCGCGCATCCTGATCTTGGCTTCGCTGCCCGGCGAAGGCGAGGGCGCGTTCCTGGTGCCGCGCAGCGGCGGCGCGCTGACGCGCCTGTTCGCGAGCTCGGATTCGCTCTATGGCATCGACTTCCTTCCTGGCGGAGACACGGTGCTGGCGCAGGTGGGCAACACCCTGCGCCCGGTGCTGGTCGCGAGCGGACAGGTGCTGCGGACCGTCCCGCTACCCGCCTCCTTCGGGGCGGCACTGGAGGGCGTCTCCGCGGACGGCCGCTGGCTTTCCTTCGAGCGCCCGCCGGACTACTACGGGGCGACGACGCTGCTGATCGCCGAGCGCAGCGGCCGCGTCGTGGACAGCCTCTCCGCTCCCGTGCTCGCCGGTTCCGCCCGCTGGAGCGGCGCGCGGACGCTACTCGGGCTGGAGGGGAGAGTCCGCATCGCCGCCGAGAAGCCGCTGCTCCGCTGGGCGCTCAGCTCGCGCACCGGCCGGGTCGGCGATCCGGACACCGTGCTCATGGTGCACTCGTGGGACCCGCCCGACATCTCGGCCGACGGGCGTTCGCTGGTGTTCGCCAGCCTGAGCGCCGGGGAATTGGAGCTGTGGACGCTGGAGCCCGGACCGGGCATGGCGCTCCGCCCGGTCCGCAAGGTGCTCGGCTCCACCACCTCGCTCACGGGCCGGATGGCGGCCGACGGGCGCACGCTCGCCTACATGGTCGGCTCCGGGGGCGCGCGCGGCTCCAACCTCCAGGTGTTCGTCCAGGACTTCGCCGGCGGCCGCGCCCGGCCCGTGACCCCGCTGCTACCGGAGGCGGACTACCTGGACCTGACCATGAGCGCGTACGGCGACCGCATGTACCTCGCCACGCGTGCGGGCGGGCGGGCGGCCCGCGTCGTCTCCTACGACGTCGCCACCGGGCGCGCGCAGCCCTTCGCAGAACTCCCGTCACCCGACGTGCTCCTGTGGGCAAGGCCGGGCGGAGGGTTCCTGTGGCACGACTCGGGAGCGGGCGACACGCTGCACGTCGTGGATGGCGAAGGACGGGTGATCGGCCAGTGGCCCGACCCCGCGCCGGCCATCCCCTCGCCCATGACCCCCGTCTTCTCGCCGGATGGCTCGGAGGTGGTGCTCCAATACTGGGAGCCGGCGGCCGGCGAGCGCACCCACTCCGGCGTGGTGCTCTACATCCTCTCCCTCGCGGACGGGCGGGTGCGCCTGGCCGGACGCATGCCGACCGTCGGCCTGTCGCCGGTTCCGATGTGGGGGAGCGACGGCTGGATCCGCGTCGAGGCGACCACCCCGCAGGACCCGCGCTGGATGATCCACCGCGTGCCCGCCGCGGGCGGCGAGTTCGAGCCGGAGTTCGTGACCCCCTTCGAGAACGAGTGCAACTGCAGCATGTCGTACGACGCGAAGCGCTGGGTGGGCGTGGACAGGGGCATTCGCTCGGACATCGTGCTGGTGCGCGACTTCGACCGCTCGCGGTGACCGGTAGTGCCATGGTCGCACACGGGCAGGTGCGAGGTCGCGCCCTACACCCCCGCGCGCAATGCGATCCGGTCGAGTGACGCTGCCACGAGCGGGGAGGGCCAGGCAGCTCACTCAGGCCACGGCAGCACGCGGGCCGTCAGGACTGGCGCGGCTTCATGAACTGGAGATTCGCATACAGCAGCGTCATGACCCCATACACGGCGACCGCGCTCCAACCGACCGCATTGAGCACACCGGACAGGGTGCCGATCAGAGCTACGATCAGACCGACGACGTCGCCGATCAGGAACCCGAGAATGATCGCCTTCTGTGCGGGACCGTCAGTAACACCCCGGGCGAGCCAGGCGAACACGCCGACGTGAGTGAGCGCTGCACCGAAGAACTGCGCGATCAGGTTGATCTCGGGACCGGGTGTCGCGCCATAGAGCGCGACAACTGTTCCGGGAACGAGCAGGAAGCCAATGCCGAACACCAGTGCGACAATGGCATGGAGAACGAGAACTTGGCTGAGTTTCATCGAATGAGCTCCTTTGCAGAGGTGGTCTGCGTCAGGCCGATATATGGCTGGAACGGATCGTGGCGCGCGCGACTTTGACGTCGCGTGCCCTCCCCGCCTGTGGATCACTGCTCTCGATGGCTCCTGCCGGTGCCGGCATGCGTGCCGAACGTTATTGATGTTGGATAAACATCAGGGGCGCAATGAGTACTGCGCCCCGAGTGACCGGGCCAGGTCCGATCGACCGGTCCGGCCACACGCCAGCGTTGCCGCGCCCGGGCGCCGTCGCCAATGTTGGGTCGTGCTGCTGTCGTCCCGCTGACAGCCGCGGAGGTGTGCCCGGATGCGGTCGTTCCTCGTCCGACCCGCCGGCGCCCGCCGTTCGGAAAGACAGGCCCCATGACCGACGTCCTGGAGCGCCTGACGTCCGCGCTCGCCGAGCGCTACCGCCTCGAGCGCGAGCTGGGCGCGGGCGGCATGGCCACGGTCTGGCTCGCCCGCGATCTGAAGCACGATCGCGCGGTCGCGCTCAAGGTGCTCCGCCCCGAACTGGCCGCCTCGCTCGGCACCGAGCGCTTCCTGGCCGAGATCCGCACCACCGCCCGCCTCCAGCACCCG
>VEPF01000251.1 GCA_012027055.1 Gemmatimonadota bacterium
CGGCCGCAGCTACGACCTGCTCGGGCCCGGCTGGCAGCAGGAGCACTGGAGCATGGGCCTGAACCGCGGCCATGCCAATCACCGCAACGAGTTCCCGTGGATCCCGGCCAATCACATGAACGGGCTGCTCAGCCTCAAGATCTTCGACCCGGCGCTGTACCGCGAGCTGGCGACGCCCCAGCCGGGCGAGAAGATCGTGCCCCTGACGTCCCGCTGAACCGAGGGCCGCGAAATGAAATCGAACCTGAAGGCCCTGACCTGCGCGGCCGCGCTGCTCGCGGCGGAGGTACCGCCGGTGAACGCCCAGACGGAGCGCGTGACCATCAACGTGAACACGACCGAGCGGATCGCGCCCATGACCCCGATCTGGGCGTGGTTCGGGCACGACGAGCCGAACTACACGTACATGAAGGACGGGCAGAAGCTGCTCACCGACCTGCAGGCGGCGAGCCCCGTGCCGGTGTTCATGCGCGTGCACAACCTGCTCACCACCGGCGATGGCCAGCCCGCCTACAAGTGGGGCTCGACCAATGCCTACACCGAGGACGCGCAGGGCCGGCCGGTCTACGACTGGACCATCATCGACCGGATCTTCGACAGCTACATGCAGCGGGGCATGAAACCGCTGGTGCAGATCGGCTTCATGCCCGAGGCGCTCACCACCTCGACCGGACCGTACCGCCACCACTGGAAGCCGGGTGACGACTACAACGACATCTACACCGGCTGGGCCCACCCGCCGAAGGACTACCAGAAGTGGAGCGAGCTGGTCTACCAGTGGGTGAAGCACTCGGTCGAGAAGTACGGGCAGAAGGAAGTGGAGAGCTGGTGGTGGGAGGTGTGGAACGAGCCGGACATCCCCTACTGGCAGGGCACGTACGACGAGTACGTCAAGCTCTACGACTACGCCGCCGCCGGCCTCAAGCGAGCGCTGCCCACCGCCCGCATCGGCGGCCCCGAGGTCACGGGCCCGCTCGGCCCCCGCACGCAGAAGTGGCTCCGCGATTTCCTGGAGCACTGCCTGCGCGGCACCAACTACGCCACCGGACAGCAGGGCTCACCGCTCGATTTCGTCACTTTCCACGCCAAGGGTGCGCCGCGTGTCATGCCTGATGGCCACGTGCGCATGAGCGTGAGCACGCAGCTGCGCGCGATCAACAACGGCATGGAGATCGTCGCATCGTTCCCGGAACTGAAGCACATCCCGATCGTGCTCGGCGAGTCAGATCCCGAAGGGTGCGCAGCCTGCCCGGTGGCCACCAACCCGGCGAACGCGTACCGCAACGGGACCATGTACTCCAGTTACACGGCCGAGCAGCTGGCGCGCACCTACCAGCTCATGGACCTGTACGGCGTCAACCTGATCGGCTCCGTGACCTGGGCGTTCGAGTTCGAGGGACAGCCGTGGTACTACGGCTTCCGCGACCTGGCCACCAACGGGATCAACAAGCCGGTCATGAACACGTTCCGCATGCTCGGCCAGATGTCCGGTGACCGCGTGGCCGTCACCAGCACCGGCGGACTCTCCGTGCAGCAGGTGCGGGACAGCAGCGTCGACGGCCGGGCCGACGTCTCCGCCCTCGCCGCCCGCGACACCCGCTCCGCCACCGTGCTGGTCTGGAACTACCACGACGACGACCTGCCCTCGCCGCCCGCGCAGATCGAGCTGCGCATCGCCGGCCTGCCGCCCGGGCCGGTCACGCTCACGGAGTATCGCGTGGATCCCGAGCACGGGAATTCCTACACGAAGTGGCTGGCCATGGGCTCGCCGCAGCCGCCCACCGCGGCGCAGATCGCGGAGTTGCGCCAGGCCAGCGAACTGGCGGTGGTGGACGGGCCGAAGCAGCTGAGCGCGGGCGGCGGGCAGATCACGACGGCCATCACGCTGCCGCGGCAGGGCGTGTCGCTGGTGAAGCTGACCTGGTAGCGGCCGCCATGCCGCACGCCAGTCTCGAAAGCGACGATCTGCCGGCGGCTGGCAGTCGTCGCTTTCTGTTCCTGTTGGCCGCAGCTTCGCCCGCGTCCGCGCACCGTCGCCTGCAGGCGGTGCTCGAACGAGCCGCGCTGTGGCCGCAGGCCCGGGTCGCGATCGTGGCAGCCGTGGCCGAAGCGGCGCGGCAGTTGCGCCCCGGCGAGATTCCCGTGGCCGTGGGCGGGGACGGCACAGCGAACCTGGTGGCCCGCGCGCTCCGGGAGGCGGGTGCCGTGCCCGTCATGGGCCTGCTCCCGCTCGGTACCGGCAACGCGCTCGCTCATGCGCTCGGCGCGGGGCGCGTGGACACCGCGCTCGAAGCCCTCCGCGCCGGCCGGCCGCAGGCCATCGATGTCATGGTCACGGCGCACCCCCTGGCTCCCCTCGCGCTTGCCACCCTGAGCGCCGGCTTCGAGGGGAATTACCTGATGCGATACGCGGGCCTGCGGGGTCGCGGCCGGGTGCAGGCGGGGCTGCGGGCGCTGCGCAGCGCGTTCGCGCGGTCGGGAGGCATCGCGCTCACCGTGGATGGCACGGTGCTCTCCGGCGAGGGTGAGCGGGTGTTCAGCGCGGGGCTCTACAACATCCCCTGTTACGCCGGCGGGCACACTGTGTGGCCGGCGGCCGACCCTGGCGACGGCGAGGCCGAGGCCGTGGTGTGCACGACCGCCCTCGCGTACTGGCGCACGCTGGCCCTGGGACTGCGCACGGACCGTCCCGGCGCGCGCGGGAGCCGGCGCTTCTGCCGCTGGCGCACGGCGCACCTGGAGTGTGCCTCGCCCATCCAGTTCGATGGCGAATCGGCGAACGGCGGGAACTTCGACGTGCGGCTGGAACCCTCGGCCCTGGGCATTCTCGCGCCAGCGCGCCACCTGCCGGACTGATCTCAGGCGCGACGGCCTCCAAGCAGCCTGCGCTCGACCCGGATCTTGAGCGCGATCACTACTCCCGCACCCACTGCGAGCACGAGCGCCGGCAGGTTCTGCAGCAACAGCAACTGGGCGAAGATCGCGAGCGCGGTACCCGCGTAGATCGGGTGTGGGAGCAGCGCATACGGTCCGGCGCGCACCACTGCTCCCCGGGGCTGTACGCCGATGCCCCACGCGTGGCTGAGCGCTGACCTGGCGACGATGGCCAGCGCCTGTCCGAGCGAGAACGCCAGCAGCAGGGTGACTCGAGACCACTTGGCGGTGTCCCACCAGCCACCGGAGGGCACGGCCAGCGCCGCCACGATCAACAGCAGCATCGCGACGCGGAGCGTCAGCTCCCGAACCCATTCGGCACGCGCGGCCGCGTCGCGGCCGGAATGCCGCAGTGCCAGCAGCCATGCTGACAGGTGCAGGAGCCAGCCCACCGCCAGTACCAGCCTGACCAGCAGCATTGCGCATTACCTCAGCGACTTCTCGTACAGCCGGTACGTCTTGGCCGGTGGGGCCCCGAACGCGGCAATCACGTGCCGCACCGGGTCGTTGCTCTCCTGCACCAGTGAGAGCTCGACCGCCTCGTAGCCCACCTGGCGCACCGTCTCGAGCAGGCGTTGCGAGATCAGTGCGGCCAGCCCGCGGCCGGTGTGGCCGTGGCAGACGCCCAGCAGGATGAATCGCCCGGTCGACAGGCGCGGGACGGAGCGCAGGAGCCGCAACAGGCCGAACGGGAAGAGCCGACCCCGGAGCGGCCGCAGCGCGGCGTTGATGTCAGGCAGCAGCAGCCCGAACCCGACCGGCTCGGCTCCCACCTCGGCGATCACCACCAGCTCAGGCCGATAGAACGTGCGGAAACCCTTTGCGTGCGCCTCGAACTCTTCCCGGCTGATCGGCACGAAGCCCCACACTCCCGCGAACGCATCGTTGTAGATGCGATAGATGGCGCGCACGTCCGCGTCCCACTGCCGCGGGTTCAGATGGCGCAGGCGCGGCGACGCGGGCCCCTGGCTCGCGAACCTGCGGAGCAGCCTTTCGACCGCTGGCGCGGGGTGGGCCTCCGGTGTCCAGCGGTAGGCGTGATAGTCCCGCGCAGTCGTGTAGCCGGCCTGCTCGATGAGGCGCTGGTAGTACGGCGGCTGGAAGGGCGAGAGCACCGTGGGAGGCGAATCGTGGCCCGTGACCAGCAGTCCCACCTCCTCGTGGGTGTTGAGGTTCACCGGGCCGATGACCTTCGCGACCCCCTGTCGCGCGACGAACTCCTCTGCGGCAAGCAGCAGGGCCTGCGCGATTTCCGCATCATCCGTGCACTCGAAGAAACCGAAGAACCCGGCCGGTTCCCAGCGGTCGATGAAGGCGGGATCGATCACGGCCGCGATCCGCCCGGCCAGCCGGGCCCCGCGATACGCCAGGTAGCGCGCCACGAGCCGGGAGCGCAGCGCCGGGTTGTGGGCGGGAGACCAGCGCCGGGCTTCGTCCCGCCGCAGCGGCGCCACCCAGTTGGGATCGTCGCGGTAGAGCCGATAGGGCAGTGTGCGGAAACCCCGCTCGCTGCGGCGGTTGCTCACCGGGACGATCCGCACCGCTGCCGTGCCCATGCAGCGATGATGCGTGCGGATGACCTGCCGCAACAAGATGATTGCTGCGCTTTCGGCCGCCGGCACATATTCGGGCGAGGGCTTCCCGCCTTCAGTCTGGCCTGGACCCCGTTCACGCGCTGGCCGCGGAGCGCCCGTGATCCGCTCCCACTCAGCTCGCCGTTCTGGTCTGCCACGCATCCTGCTGGTCGCGCCCACGGCGCTCGATGTCCGCGGCCGCCCGATCCGCCAGCGCCGGCTCTACCTGCCCGGATTGACGCTCCCCATGCTCGCGGCGCTCACTCCGCCCGGCTACGAGCTGCGCCTGGTGAGCCAGGCCGTGCACGCCATTCCCTACCACGAGCACTGGGACCTGGTCGGAATCACTACCATGGGGTCGGGACTGGTCGAGTCCTGGCGCATTGCCGACGAGTTCCGGCGCCGCGGGCGCACGGTGGTGCTGGGCGGGATCGGCGCCACGCTGCTGGGCCCGCAAGGCTCCGCCGCGCACGCGGATGCGGTAGTGCTCGGTGAAGCGGAAGAGCTGTGGCCGCGTCTGCTCGCCGACTTCGCGGCCGGCCGCCTCGAAGCGGTGTACCGCGCGGCACGCCTGCCGCCGCTCGATGATCTCCCGGTCCCCCGTTACGACCTGTTGGATCGCCGCAAGCTGGGGTTCTGGCTGCCCGTGCAGGCAGCGAGGGGTTGCCCCTTCGCCTGCGACTACTGCTCGGTCACCGCCTTCTTCGGCCACCACTACCGCAAGCGGCCCATCGCGCAGGTGGTTCGCGATGTGCGCGCTGCCGGCCGGCTCGGGATCCGGCGCATCGCGTTCATCGACGACAACATCGGGGTGGACTGGGACTACTGCGGCGCGCTCTGGGAAGCGCTCATCCCGGAGCGCATCACCTGGATGAGCCAAAGCTCGCTGCACGTCGCGGATCGTCCGGACCTGCTCCGGCTCGCGCGGGCGAGCGGCTGCACGCTCCTGTCGATCGGCATCGAATCGACCACGCCCGCCAGCCTGCAGCTGCACGGCAAGCACTGGCATGACCCGCACCACTACGATGCGGCCATCCGGCAGATCCGCGCGCACGGGATCGACGTCTCGACCGAGATGATCGTGGGTATGGAAGGCGACGATCCGGACGTGTTCCGGCGAACCTACGACTTCATCATGAGGAACGAGATCTCAGTGCCGCGCGTCCACATCCTCACGCCGATCCCCGGGACGCCGTTGTTCGCGCGCCTGGAGCAGCAGGGGCGCATGCTCACCACCGACTTCGGCCGGTACACCGGCGGGCAGGTGGTATTCGAGCCGCGCGGGATCGATGCCGCGACGCTGCAGCAGGAGTACTGGCTCATGTACCACCGCCTGTTTTCCGTGCGCGGCATCATACAGCGGAACCGACACAACCCGGCCGCGCAGAGCCCCTTCATGCGCGCCTTCCTCTTCGGCGTGAACCTGCACTACCGGTCTCACCTCCGGCACGGGATCACGCCCGGGATCGTGTGAGCGAGGACCGATGAAGGTGCTGCTGGTTCGCCCGCCCGTACCGCGTGAGACCATCGGGCTCAAGCACCTGATGACCTGCGAGCCGCTCGAGCTGGAGTATGCGGGCGCCAGCCTGACCGGGGAGCACGACGTGCAGATCCTCGATCTGCAGCTCGAGCGAGGGCTCGAGCGGCGGCTGCGGGAATTCCGGCCGGATGTGGTCGGGACCAGCTGCTACATTACCGGCGTGGGAGAAGCCTTGCGAGTCTGCCGCACGGTCAAGCGCTGGAATCCGGCCGTCCACACCGTGGTGGGCGGCGTGCACGCCTCGCTGGTCCCGGAGGATTTCGCGGACCCGGCCGTCGACATCATCGTGCAGGGTGATGGCACCAGCGCGCTGCCGCGCCTGCTGCGCGCCCTCGAGCCCGGGCGCTCACCGCTCGAGCTGCCGCAGCTGGACGTTGCCGATGGGAGCGGCGGACTCCGTTTCTCGCCCCGCGGCGCCTACATGCCGGATCCCGACTCGCTGCCGTTCCCGCAGCGCGACCTCACCGCGCACCTGCGCCACCGCTACTTCTACGTGTATCACGCCCCGCTGGCGCTGCTCAAGACCACCTGGGGCTGCTGGTATGACTGCAACTTCTGCTTCAACTGGCGGGTCACGGGCGGCCCGGCCTTCGCGCGCTCGCCGGAGTCCGTCGCGGCGGAGCTGCAGGGCATCGCGGAACCGGAAGTCTACATCGTCGATGACATCTTCCTCATCAACCGCCGCCGGCTCGCGCGCCTCGCCGAGCTGCTCCGGGAACGGGGCATCCGGAAGCATTACCTGTGCTTCAGTCGCGCCGATTTCATCGCGCAGAACGAGGCCGTGATTGCCGAGTGGGCCGAGCTCGGGTTGAGCGCGGTGCTGATCGGGCTCGAGGCCGCTACCGACGCGGAGCTGCAGTCAATGGAGAAGCGGAGCACGGTCCGGCTCAACCGTGAGGCGGTAGCCGTGCTGCGGCGCAACGGCGTGGATCCGTACGGATCGCTGATCCCGCAGCCCGACTACCTGCCGGAAGACTGGGAGCGTCTGGCCCGCTTCATCGACGAGACGGGACTCTACTACCTGAACATCTCGCCGCTCACGCCGCTCCCCGGCACCACCATCTGGCCCGAGTACCAGGATCGCATCACGGTGCGCCGCGATGCGCATGCGCTGTGGGACCTCTCGCACGTGGTGCTGCCCACGCGCATGCCCTTGAAGGCATACTACCGCGCCCTGTTGCGCGTGTACGGCCGAACCGTGTTCGATATCTCCCGCGCGCGCCGCGTCACGCTGCGCCCCCGCCCACCCCTGCTATCCCGCGCCTCCCTGCGCATCTGGTGGGGAGTGCTCCGCGCCGCACTGCAGTTCTGGAACGCGCATCGTCATCACCATGCACGCACCGTGTGCACCAGGCGCTCGCCATGAGCACGAGCGCGACGGTCGAGTGGAGTCCGGCGGACAGCTCCCCCGGGGACACCGGTGCCGGCTTCACCGGCGAGCGTGCCTGCCGAAGCATTCAGGAGGTGGCGGAGGCGGAGTGGGACTCGCTGGTTCCGCCGGATGAGCTGCAGATGCGGCACGCCTTCGTGCGCGCCTGCCAGGACGCCGGCGTCGCCGACGCGGAATACCGGCACCTCACCATCTACCGCCACGGCACGCTCGTCGGCATCGCATCCATCTTCCGCATGGATGTGCGGCTGGAACTGCTTTGCCCAGGCTTCTTGCGTTCCCTGATCGAGACCGTCCGCCGGTGGCGGCCCGCATTCCTCCGGCCGAGGCTGCTGTTGTGCGGCCTGCCGGTCTCGGCCGGCCGGCCGTGTATCGCGTTCCGCAGCCCGGCCGATGCGCCGTTCGTGCTCGGGCAGGTGGCGCACTACCTGGAGCGCGCCGGCGAGGAGCTGGACGCGTCGCTGTTCTGTTTCAAAGAGTTCCGGCCCGGCGAAGCGGCGGCGCTCGCGCCCCTCGGCGAGCACGGCTACTTCCGCGCCTGGAGCCTGCCCGCCTACCGCATGGATGTGCCCTGGCACTCGTTCCCGGAATACCTCGCCGCCATGCGGGCGGGGTATCGCCGCCAGGTCAACGTCACCCGGGAGGCGGGACGCGCCGCGGGATTCCACACGCGCAAGTGCGGCCGGGGAGAGATCGAGTGGGAGCGCTTATTCCCGCTGTACGAGCAGGTCATGGAGCGCGCCCGGTTCCAGCTCGAGCACCTGAACCTGGCATTCTTCCAGAACCTGTCGCGCTGCCTGCCTGAGTCGGTGCGCGTGCTCGCGCTCGAACAGGACGAACACCTCGTCGCGGCAGCCGTCATCCTGGAGACGCCGGGACTCACGACGTTCTTCATGACCGGCATCGACTACGAGAGGAACCGACCGGGCGAGGCCTACCCTAATCTGGTCACGGAGGTGGTGGCCGATGCCATCCGCTCCGGCACCGGCCACCTCGAGCTCGGACAGACGTCCGGCGCGCTCAAGAGCCGGCTGGGCGGACAACCGGAACCGCGCTACCTCTTCTTCCGTTACCGCTCGCGCTGGGCGCACGCCCTGTTCCGCGCGGTCGCGCCGCTGCTCTTCCCTGCGTCGCCCGGCGAAACCAGGCGCGTGTTCCGCACCAACGGTCAGCTGGGCAGGTCCGTTCGCGAGAAATCCTCGCCGACATAGAGCAGCGCCTCGCCGCTCAGGCTCGCCGCCGCGTACGTCAGGCAGTCGCCGAAGTTGAGCGAGGCCGGATGACGCCCCCTGCCGTAACGCCGGAACGCGTCTACCGCCTCTCGCCAGTGCACCTCGCCGAACGGCATCTCCTGGATCTCGAACTCGTCGAGCAGGCGCTCGAGCAGCCCGTCCGCGGCCGCGCCCAGACGGGCCGTCAGTACGATGCCGGTTTCCGCGAGCGTGGGCGCCCCCGCCACGGCCGCAGCCGCCGACTGCAGGCTTTCGATCAGCCGCTCGTACCCGGGCTCACGGAAGACTATCGCCAGCAGCGCCGAGCTGTCGACGATCATACGCCCTCCGGGCCGTAGCCCAGGATACGCTCCCGCTCGGCGCGGTCGGGCGCACTGCCCAGTTGGTCTGGCGGGACGCGCGACCACACCTCGCGCTCCAGGAAGGACAGCAGCCGCCGCTGGCGTCGTGCTGCCGGCAGGCGCAGCCGCAGGCGGCTGCTGTCCTTCCTGGAGCGCGAGGT
>VEPF01000188.1 GCA_012027055.1 Gemmatimonadota bacterium
ATGCCACCATCAACCACGATCACCTGCCCGGTGATGTACGCTGCGGCTGGGCCGGCCAGGAAGCGGACCACGGCGGCCACATCCGCAGCCGTGCCGAGTCGGCCGAGCGCGATCTGCGCCTGCAGGGCTTCCCGGGCCGCCTCCCCCAGACTCGCCGTCATCTCCGTCTCGATGAAGCCGGGCGCGACCGCATTGCAGAGCACATTGCGCGACGCCAGCTCCTTGGCCACCGACTAGGTCAGCCCGCTCAGGCCGGCCTTGGAAGCAGCATAGTTGGCCTGACCCTTGTTCCCGGTCAACCCCACCACGCTTGCGATGTTGATGATCCGGCCCTGACGGCGGCGCATCATCCCCCTGGCCGCCGCCCTGATGGTGAGGAAGGCGCCTTTCAGGTTCGTGTCCAGCACCCGGTCCCACTCCGTGTCACTCAGCCGCACCAGCAGGTTGTCGGCGGTGACGCCGGCGTTGTTCACCAGGATGTCGAGACCGCCCAGGTCAGTTTCCACGTTCCTGACCAGCGCATCCACGGCCGCAGCGTCAGTGACATTGACCTCGTATGCCCGGTGGCCATCCCCGGGTAGCTCGGTCACCGATTCGCGGGCACGCGCCAGATCCGCAACCGCGACCCTCGCCCCGGCTTCCGCCAGCTCGGCTGCGATGCTCCTGCCAATGCCCCGGCTGCCGCCGGTAACCAACGCAACCCGGCCGGCAAGTTCACTGGTCATGATGCCCCCCATCTGTGAGCGAACGCCGCCACGTCCGGCGGCGCGCCGATAGCCATCGCCTCGGCGCTCCGATCGATACGCTTCAGCAGCCCATGCAGCACACTGCCTGGGCCGAGCTCGAAGAACCGGTCGACACCTGCGTCCAGCATGGTACGCATGGAAGCGGCCCAGCGCACGGGGGACGTGAGCTGGCGGACCAGCAAGTCACGGGCGCTGCCAACGTCGGCTATCGCCTCCGCGGTCACGTTCGAGACCACCGGGAAGGCAGGCGGCGCCATCGGCAGGCCCCCCAGGCGGGCCCGCAACCCAGCCTGCGCGACCTGCATGAGCGGGGAATGGAACGCGCCCGAGACGTTCAGACGCACCACCCGCCGCGCTCCCGCCGCGCGCGCCAGCTCCATCGCCCGCTCCACGGCGGCGACGTCCCCGCTGATCACGAGCTGGCCGGGGGAGTTGTAGTTGGCGGCGACACAATCACCGCCGGCCTGCGTCGCATCCCGGCACACCTGCTCGAGCACCTCATCGGCGATGCCCAGCACGGCGGCCATGGTACCGGGCCGCTCAGCGCCGCTCTTCTGCATCAGTTCTCCGCGCAATCGCACCGTGCGCACGGCATCGGCGAAGCCGAGGCTCCCGGCCGCCACCCAGGCCGTGAACTCGCCGAGTGAATGCCCGGCCGCGAGCGTGACGGGCCCGAGCTGGTCGGCAATGACCCGGAGCACGGCCACGGAGTGGACCAGGATTGCGGGTTGCGCGTTGCCGGTTGCGACCAGCCCCTGCTCCGGGCCTTCCCAGCAGAGCTTCGAGAGCCTGAAGCCGAGCACGTCATCCGCTTCTTCAAAGGTAGCCCGGGCGGAATGATAGGCACCGGCCAGCTCGAGACCCATGCCGACGAACTGCGAGCCCTGACCCGGGAACAGCAGACCTACCACCGCAGCACCGCCGAGGCCCAGGTGTAGCCCGCGCCGAACGCGACCGCGTGGAGGCGGTCGCCGCGCCGGATCCGCCCCTGCTCCAGCGCCTCATCCAGGGCTATCGGGATCGTGGCGGAACTCGTGTTCCCATACCGGTCGATGTTCACGAACACCTTGTCCAGAGGGATGCTCGTATGCTTGGCGGGGGCCTCGATGATCCGCATGTTGGCCTGGTGCGGGATCAGCAGGGCGATGTCCTCACTGGTCAGGCCCGCCTTCATGAGCGCCTGGTCGGCTGCCTCGGCCATGCTCCGAACCGCCGACTTGAACACCTCCCGACCGGCCATCCGCACCAGGTGGGACCGGTCATCGAGAACGGCTGCGTCCATCGGCACGCGCACTCCTCCGGCCGGCCTCCAAAGCAATTCCGCGAGATTCCCGTCCGAACGGATGTAGCTCGAGAGCAGGCCGCTGGATTCGGTCGCCTTCCGCACCACCACGGCGCCGGCGCCGTCCCCGAAGAGCACGCAGGTCTGCCGGTCGGTCCAGTCCACGATCCCGCTCATCTTCTCGGTGGCCACCACCAGGGCGATCTCCGCACGCCCCGCGGCGATGTGGCCCTCCGCCGCCTGCAGCGCGTAGATGAACCCGGAACAGGCGGCCGACACGTCGTATGCCGCCGCGTTGCCGGCCCCGAGCAGTGCCTGCAGGTCGCAGGCGGTGGACGGGAGCAATCGATCGGGGGTTGCGGTCGCTACCACGATGACGTCGATCTCCCCGGGGTGCACCCAGGCCCGGTCCATCGCGATGCGAGCCGCTCTTGCGCCCATCTCCGCCGCGCCCATGTCCGGCGGCGCGATTCGGCGCTCGCGGATCCCGGTGCGCTCCCTGATCCACGCGTCGCTCGTATCCACCAGCTTCTGGAGCTCGAAGTTGGTCAGCACGCGGTCGGGGAGGTAGCGCCCGGTGGCGACGATTTCTACCAGCGGCTTCGGTGATTTCATGCCCCTTCCGATCGATCGGCGTGGCCCGGTGCCGTCGCATCCCCCGCGTGACCCTCGGCGCGGAAGGCGCGGCGGATGTGGCCCAGCACGTGCGACTCCCGGGCCCGCACCGCCACGCGAATCGCGTTGCGGATGGCCTGAGGCGGGGAGCCGCCGTGGCAGATGATGGTGACGCCGTTCACGCCCAGCAGCGGCGCGCCGCCGTACTCTGTGTAGTCGAAGGCGCTGAGTACCTGCTCCAGGTCCAGCCGGACGCTGGCCTCATCGAGTGCCCGCCGCATCAACCCGTGCATGAGGTGAGTCACCGACTCGTAGAACTTCAACAACACGTTGCCGACGCAGCCGTCCGCGACCAGCACATCGCAGGTACCCCGGATCACGTCCCGACCTTCGATGTTGCCCACGAAGTTCAGACCGCTCTCCGCCAGCAGGCGGTGGGCTTCGACCGTCAGTTCGTCGCCCTTCTCCGGTTCCTCGCCGATGTTGAGCAGACCCACCCGCGGGTGCGGCCGCCGCCAGACATCGTGCATGTACACCGAGCCGAGTCGACCGAACTGCAGCAGGTGCTGCGGCCGGCAATCCACGTTGGCACCCGCATCGAGCAGGAGCAGCGGTTGCGCCGCGGTGGGCAGGACGGTGCCGATGGCCGGGCGATCTACCCCGGGAAGGGCTCGCAGCAGGAAGAGCGACGCGGCCATGACCGCTCCGGTCGAACCGGCGCTCACGAACGCATCCGCCCTGCCTTCCCGCTGCAGCTTCAGGCCGACCACGATCGAGGAGTGCGGCTTCCGCCGCACGGCGGACGCAGCGGATTCCGACGGCGCGATCAGCTCCGGAGCATGATGGATCTCCAGCCGCCCCGTCGGATAGTCGCCCCAACGCGCCACCTCCGGCTCGATGCGGGCCTGGTCGCCCACCAGCACGATGGTGAAGTCACCGGGCAGTTCGCGCAGCGCCGCCAGCGCACCCTGAACCTCTACGGCAGGGTGCTGATCCGTTCCCATGGCGTCGAGCGCGATCCGCACGGATGCCTCGACTAGATCTCCTCGACCTCTACGACCTGCTCACCCTTGTACGTGCCGCAAGACGGGCACACTCGATGCGGCAGCTTCGGGTCACCGCACTTCGGACAACGGTTCGACGCCGGCAGCTCCGCCTTGTGCTCGCCGCGCCGCTTGCGCTTCCGCTGCTTCGATACTCGCCTCTTCGGGACGGCCATCTTACCCCCTGGGTCACTCGGGCGGACGCCGCAGCGCCGCCCAACGATCGTCAACCACCGTCTTGGTGCAGCCGCATTCGACCAGGTTCCGGTTGCCGCCGCAATGCGGGCAAAACCCCCGGCAATCCGGATCGCACAGCACGTACTCCGGCACCGCCAGCGCTACCTGCTCCCAGATCGCCGGGAGCAAGTCCAGCTCCCGACTCCTGGCCGGAAGCGCATACACGTCTTCGGATTCCGCCTCCGCCTCGCTGATGCCCGCGCGGAACAGCCAGGTGACCTCCTCGGCTATCTCGTGCGCCACCGGCGCCAGGCACCGACGACAGGTCAATGCCGCCCGACTGTCCAGGCGACCACGCACCACCGCGTCCGGCCCGGCCTGCTGTACTTCCAGCACCACCGTGAGCGGTTCCTTCAAGACGATCCCGGCGTCGGCCCAGCCCGGGTCGTCCGCCGGGATCTCCGCCTCGACCTCGAGCCGCCGCTGCTTGTGTAGCAGGCCAAGATCGACATTCAGCATAGTCGTTAAAGATGCCGGAAACACATGGTGCTGTCAATCCGACCGCACCGGCATGACACACCTGCCGCGGGCCGGGATGTATGAAGAACCCGCGACGGCGATACTTGATCCCCGCCCGTGCCTCGGCTCTTGCCGACAGCCCCTGCGCCCGGCCTCCGGGCCGGCCGTCAGATCCAGTCGGCCTCGGCGAAGAAGAAGGCGGCTTCGCGGGCGGCGTTCTCGTCCGAGACGGAGGCGAGGAAGGCGTTGCGCTCCTAGGATACGGCGAAATGGGCGCGCACGGTGCCGGGGGCGGCTTCGGCGGGATCGGTAGCGCCGATCACGTCGCGGAGCTTGCTCACGGCGTCGGGGTCGGAGCGTTCGAGCAGGATCGGAATGCAGGGGCCGGAGGTCATGAAGCGGACCAGGGCCCCGTAGAACGGCCGGTCCCGGTGAACCGTGTAGAAAGCCCCGGCCTGGGTTTCGGAGAGGTGCAGCATGCGGATGGCGCGGATGCGGAACCCGCTCTCTTCGAGGTGGGCGAGGATCCGCCCGGCGAGGCCGCGGCCGACGGCATCGGGCTTGATGATGGTCAGGGTGAAGCTCATGTCGCTCCTGTTCAGCGGGCAAACAGTTTTCGGATGAGGTCGCCGCGGGTAAGGAACCCGGTGAGCTTCCCCTCGCAGGTGACGGGCAGCTGTTCGACGTCCTTGTTGATCATGAGATTGGCGGCCTCTTCGAGGGAGAGGTCCTCGGAGACGCACATCACGGAACGGGTCATGACGTCGCGCACGGTGAGGTGCTCGGCCAGTTCTACGCCGGCGGCATCCAACTGCAGATCGGCCCGCGGCACGCGGGGCAGCAGGCCGCGCATGATGTCACGCTCGCTGATGCTGCCGAGGACCTCGTCCTTCTCGCCCACGACGGGCAGGGCGCGCAGGCGTTTGCGGACCAGCAGATCGACGGCTTCCCGGATGGGGGTGGCCGGGGAGACCGGTCGCACGTCCTGGCTCATGATGTCGCGCACCGTGAGCTTGGGGAGGACCTGCAGGTCAGCGGTCCGCGTGGCGTCCATGACCTGATCCGGGGTGCTCGCGCCGAGGATGCGCTCCACCAGTGCAGCGTCGCGGAAGACGCGCGCGAGCGCTGACACCACCTGGAGATAGCTGCTGGCAGCGCTGGGCGGCGCGAGGATGAGCACGACGATGCGCGGCGCCGCTTCGTTGGCGAGCCCTTCCGGGTCGAGCGCCTCGGAGGCGCCGCCGAGGGCGAGCGTGCGGCGATCCGCGCTGCCGGTGCGGAAGTGCGGCAGGGCGACGCGCGGACCGATGCAGACGATGTCGCGCGCGCGTTGCCCGGCGAGCGCGGCCGCGAGCGCATCCTGGTCGCCGATGCGGCCCAGTTCCGCGAGCCGGCTGACCAGCGCCTCGAGCGCGGTGCGCAGGCTGCGCGCCGCGAGCGGCGCGATGATGTGTTCCCTGGGAAGCAGTTCACCGAGGCGCATGGCGACTCAAAGCACGGCCTGGATCAGGCCCACCACATCCGACGGTTTGCAGGCGACGCCGATCCCGTTCTCCGCGAACACCTGGATCTTCTCGGCGGCGGTCCCGGCCGAACCGCTGATGATCGCCCCGGCGTGCCCCATGCGCCGGCCGGGCGGCGCGGTCTGCCCAGCGATGAAGCCCACTACGGGCTTGGACATGTTGGCCTTCACGTAGGCGGCGGCCTGCTGCTCGTCGGTGCCACCGATCTCGCCCATGAGCACGACCGCCTCCGTCTCGGGATCCTGCTCGAACGCCTGCAGGCAATCGATGAACGACGTTCCGTTGATCGGGTCGCCGCCGATCCCGACGCAGGTGGTCTGGCCGATGCCGGCCTGCGTCAGCAGGTAGACGAACTCGTAGGTCAACGTACCGGAACGCGACACCACGCCGACCGGCCCGGGACGCACGATCGAAGCCGGCATGATGCCGACTTTCGACTTGCCGGGAGAGATCAGTCCGGGGCAGTTGGGTCCCACCAGGCGCACGCCTTTCTCCCGCACGTACGGATACACCCTGGTCATGTCCAGGACGGGCACGCCCTCAGTGATGGCCACGATGAGCGCGACTCCGGCATCGGCGGCCTCCATGATGGCGTCGGCGGCGAAGGGCGGCGGCACGTAGATCACGGTGGTGTTGGCGCCGGTGGCGGCCACGGCATCGGCGACGGTATTGAAGATGGGGACCGCACTGCCGCCCGGACCATCGAAGGTCTGACCGCCTTTCCCGGGCGTGACCCCTCCGACCACCCGGGTCCCGTACTCCAGCATCTGGCGCGTGTGGAACGAGCCGTCGCGACCGGTAATGCCCTGCACCAGCAGCCTGGTGCTCTGATCGATTAGGATGGCCATGATGGCTGCCCGCTAGCCCTGGTTCTTGGCGAGTGCGACCGCCTGCTGGACCACCTCGTCCATGGACGTCGTCGCACTGAGGCCCGCGCCGGCGAGGATCCGCAGCGCCTCCGCCTCGTTCGTGCCCGTGAGCCGGATCACCAGCGGTACCGGGATGTGGATCCGGCGAGTGGCCTCGACAATGCCGTTGGCCACGTCATCGCAGCGGGTGATCCCGCCGAAGATGTTGAAGCAGATGACCTTGACGTTCGGGTCGGTGGTGATGATGCGCAGCGCATTCACCACCTTCTCGGGATTGGACGAGCCGCCGATGTCCAGGAAGTTGGCCGGCTCGCCACCGTAGTACTTGATGAGGTCCATGGTGGCCATGGCCAGTCCGGCGCCGTTCACCACGTTGCCGATGTCGCCATCGAGCTTGATGAACGTGAGCCCCGCCTCGCGAGCCAGGGTCTCGGCGGGCGGCTCGGCGGAGGTATCGCGCAGTGCCGCGATGTCCGGCCGGCGATCGAGCTCGTTGTCGTCGATGTTCATTTTCGCGTCGAGCGCCTTGACCTCGCCGGTTCCGTTCGTGACCAGCGGATTGATCTCGGCCAGGGAAGCTCCGGCGGCGACGAAGGCGGCGTAGAGTTGCTGCAGGATGCGGGCGCAAGCGCGCTGCTGCTTGAGATCGTCGTACAGCGCGGTGGCGAGCTGGTAAGCCTGGAAGGAGAGCAGGCCGAAGCGCGGATCGACGGCCAGCCGCCGGATCGCGCCGGGATTGCGCGCGGCCACCTCTTCGATGTCCACGCCGCCTTCCCGGCTGACCATGAAGACCGGGCGCTTGCTGGCGCGGTCGACGATGATCCCGACGTACGCCTCCGAGGCGATGTCTTCGGCCGGCGCGACCAGCACCTGCCGCACGGTCAGCCCTTTGATCATCATCCCCAGGATGGCCTCGGCCTTGAGCCTGGCTTCGGCCGGCGAGCCGGCCAGTTTGACGCCGCCGGCCTTCCCCCGACCACCGGCATGCACCTGGGCCTTGATGACCACCGTGCCGCCGAAGCCGGCAGCGATCCGCTCCGCCTCAGCCGGCGTGGTCGCCACCTCGCCAGGGGGCACGGGGATGCCGTGCGCGCGCAGCAGCTGGCGTGCCTGGTACTCGTGGATGTTCATCCCTGCCCCTCAGTCCCGCCGGTCACCGCCGTACCGGCCTGCATTGGGTACGCACCCGGCGACGCGCCGGGTGTGTCATCGTTCGGTTCCACCTCAAGCGTGCAACACCGTTCCCGCCTCGCCCCGCACGGCTTCGAGGCCATGATCGAGCCGGGCCACGTGGGCGAAGCGGCCGCCCGCGCGCAGGAAGGCCAGGGCGGCCTCGATCTTCGGGCCCATCGACCCCGCGCCGAATTCCCCGGCCTCCAGCATCGCCTCGGCCTGTGCCGCCGTCAGTTCCCCGAGCAGCTCCTGGGCGGGCGTGCCGTAGCCGCGATACGCCCCATCGACGTTGGTCAGGATGAGCAGCGTTTCGGCGCCGATGGCCGCACCGAGCACCGCGGCCGCACGATCCTTGTCGATCACCGCATCGACGCCCTCGAGGCGGAGCACCGGATCGCGATAGACGGGCGTACCGCCCCCGCCCAGGCAGATGACGATCACGCCCTGATCGACGAGCTGCCTGATGATGCCCGCTTCCACGATCCCGGTGGGGATCGGCGAGGGCACCACGCGGTGCCAGCCGCCGGGGGTCATCCGGCTGGTCCACCCCAGCTCCTGCTTCAACACCTCGGCCTGGGCCGCATCCATGGACCGTCCCACCGGCTTGGTGGGCTCCGACCGCGCGTCCTCCGGATCGACCAGCACCTGCGCGATCAGGGTCACCACCTGCCGATCGATGCCGGCGCGTTCCAAGGCGTTCTGCAGCGATTGCTGGATCATGTAGCCGATCCAGCCCGCGGTGCCGGCCACCAGCACACCCAGCGGCAACGGCGGCATCTCGGCGCGCGCCAGCTCGTTGCGGAGCAGCTCATCGCCGATCTGCGGGCCGTTGCCGTGGACCACGGCGATACGCCAGCCGTCGCGGGCGAGGGCGACGATCGCACCCAGGCTTTCCCGGGTGTGCGCGACCTGCTGGTGGATGTCGCCGCGCTCGCTTTCCGGCTGCAGCGCGTTGCCGCCCAGCGCCACAATGATGGTCTGTTCTGTCATCGTATCGGCCCGCGCGCTCATATGCCCCCACCCCTCCCCCGCGGCATCGCGCGTTCTAGCGCGCCTGCGCCGCGCGCGCGAGCACCTCTCGCAGGCGCGTCCAGGCCGCCCCGAACCCGGCGTAATCGCCCTGGCGCAGGCGCTCCTGTGCGAGGGCGTAGAGCTGCAGCGCCTCCGTCGGCCAGTTCGCCTGGGGG
>VEPF01000471.1:0-4597 GCA_012027055.1 Gemmatimonadota bacterium
GGATCGATCAGCAACGCCCAGGGAAGTTTCACGATCGATGCGGCGCTGCCGCCCGGCCAGTACACGGTGGAGTACACCTTCATCGGGCGGCGCACGACCACGAAGACCGTCACCCTGGGAACGGAGCGGGCCATCGCCCTGGGGACGATGGCGCTGCCGGAGACGGCACTGCAGCTGGAGCAGATCGTGGTGACCGGACCGGGCGCGGCCGCGGAGCGGCGCGCGCGCGGCTACTCGGTGTCCACGGTGATCGCGGAGCAGGTGAACCGGGCGGCGGCGACCGCGTCCGCCGGCGTGGCCATGCAGGGCAAGATCACGGGCGCGGCGATCTCGCAGGTGAACGGGCAGCCGGGCGGGGCGGTCACGATCCGGCTGCGCGGCACGAACGCGATCCTGGGCAGCGCGGAGCCGTTGCTGGTGATCGACGGCATCCTGGTGGACAACTCCACGGACGCGCTGGTCTCGATCTCCTCGAACACCTCGGGCGCGAACCGCAGCGGCGGAGCCATGAGCAACCGGCTCTCCGACATCAACCCGGCGGACATCGAGCGCATCGAGATCCTGAAGGGCGCGGCCGCGGCGGCGCTGTACGGCTCGCGGGCCAAGAACGGCGTGATCCAGATCTTCACGAAGCGGGGCACCGCCGGGCCGGCGCGGTTCACGTGGAGCAGCGAGCTGCAGGTGAACTCGACGCCGAAGAAGTACGAGCTGAACATGGCGCCCAAGGCGGGCATCGCGGACCTGGCCGTGCTGAACTCCACGCTCTACCAGTCGCAGCCGGAGCTGCAGGGGCTGAAGATCGGCGATCCGGTGACGCGCTACGACTACCAGGACCAGATCTGGCAGACCGGGATCGGCACCAACAACCAGCTGACGGTGACGGGCGGGACGGGCGGCACGACCTACTACCTGTCGGCGCTGTACCGTGACGATCAGGGCATCGTCAAGACCAGCGCGGCCAACCGCTACAGCGTGCGCGCCAACCTGACGCAGCAGCTGGGCAACAACATCGAGCTGACGGCGGGCGGCAGCTACATCAGGAGCCACACCAATTTCGTGATCGAGGGCGAGCAGACCAACGGCGTGCTGACCAGCGTCATCTTCACGCCGACCATCTTCAATCCGGCGTTCAGCGGCAGCATCGGGCGCTATCCGTACAACCCCGCGCTGGGCCCGAACCCGCTGGACATCCTGGCCAACTGGGATTCGCCGGAAGACCTGAGCCGGTTCGTCGGCAACATCGACCTCACGTACCACCCCACCAGCTACCTGGGAATCAGGTACCTGTTCGGGTATGACGACTACCGGCAGGAGGACCGCCTGTTCATTCCGCCGCAGGCGGTCTCCGCCTCCTACACGGGCTCGGTATCGAACCCGGTGCGGATGACGACCAACATCAACCACGATCTGACCGCGACGCTCGATACGCGGCTGGGTGCTGCCACCAAGCTGCAGACGCTGGCCGGCATGCGTTACACGCAATCGAAGAACAACACCGTCTACTCGAGCGGGAGCAGCCTCTCGCCCGGCCAGATCCTGGTGGGCGGAGCGATCCAGGCGGCGTCCCAGTCCCAGACCGAGCTGCGCACCAGCGGCTTCTTCGTGCAGGAGCAGGTCGGGATCGCGGAGCGGCTGTTCCTGACAGGCGGGCTCAACTACGAGGCTTCTTCGGCCTTCGGCGAGAACCAGCGCTGGCAGCTCTTCAAGCGCCTGGGTACCTCGTACCTGGTCAGCCAGAGCCCGGGCTGGAAGGACGGCCGGCTGGGGGCCATCATGCCGACCCTGCGCCTGCGGGCCGCGTACGGCGAGACCGGCGGCCAGCCGCCCACGCTCTACGACCGCTTCGCGAACTACCTGGCGACCTCGTTCTCGGGCAAGGCGGGCCTGGTGCCGAGTACCGTGGCGGCCAATCCCGACCTCAAGCCGGAGCGCCAGCGCGAGATCGAGGCCGGCATCGACGTCGGCATTCTGGACGATCGGGTATCGCTGGAGGCCACGTACTACAACAAGTCGACCAAGGACTTCGTGCTGGGCGTGCCGCTGCCGCTGAGCTCGGGCTTCACCACGCAGCGCCAGAACATCGGCGAGACCAGCGATCACGGGTTCGAGCTCACGCTCAACACCATCAACGTGGCGCGGGAGAAGTGGAGCTGGCGCACCCGGCTGGGGGCGGCGTTCGATCGCAGCAAGGTGACCAAGCTGGTCACCTCCCGCGACACCATCCTGTACGGCTACCTGAACTACCTGATCGAGGGGCAGCCGGTGGGCGTGTTCTACGGCGGGCAGTACCGGCGCGATGCGGACGGCAAGGTCATGTACATCGCCAAGACGGTGCCCGGGCAGACCAGCCCGGTCATGCTGCCGCTGAAGCTGACGGTCAACGCAGACGGCACCGGCACCGCGGTCAACGGCATCATCGGCGACCCCAACCCGGACTGGACCGGCTCGCTGCTGAACACCGTCACGATCGGCAACAACCTGGAACTGGGGATCCTGCTGGACGGCCGGTTCGGGAACGACGTCGCCAACTTCACCCGCCGGATCTCCGAGTACTTCGGGGCGGACAAGTCGGCCGAGCGCGAGATCATGGGCGACACCATCCCGGGCACGTACTCGCGCAACACCACGGCCCGGATCAGCACCTACGAAGAGTACATCGAGGACGGCAGCTACGTGAAGCTGCGCGAGCTGTCGGCGAGTTACCGCGTGGACCAGCCGTGGGTGACGCGCCTGGGCATCAGCTCGCTCCGGGTACGCGTGGCCGGCCGCAACCTGTACACGTGGACCAACTACACCGGCCTGGATCCCGAGGTCAACCTGTTCGGGACCAGCCAGGTGGCGCAGGGAGTCGACTTCGCGAACACGCCGATCCCGCGCTCGTGGGTAGTCGGCATTGACCTCGGCTTCTGAGGGAGGAGGCGATCATGAGACAGATCGGCACGATTGGCAGCCGCCTCCCGTTCACGGCGGCGCTGGCCGCGGTGCTGCTCACCGCGTGCAGCCTGGACCTGACCAATCCGAACGCCCCGACAGAGGAGCAGACGCTGTCGAACCCGCAGGGGATCATCGCCCTGGGGGTGGGCATGCAGGCGCAGTTCGCGGGCAGCATTGATGACTACGTACTGCCCGCCGGCCTGGTCACGGACGAGTGGGGCACGAAGTCGCGGGCGCTGCTCTCCTACACCGCGCTGATGAACACGACCAACTTCGACAACACCTTCGACGTGGTGTCACTGCCGTACGCGAACACGTACCAGATCGTCAAGTCCGCGAATACGCTGCTCGCGAACGTGCAGGCGGGCGGCTTCAGCACCGCCTTCGCGGCCGGCATGACGGCCACCGCCAAGCTCTTCAAGGGCATGGCGCTCGGCTTCGCGGCCACGATCTACGAGAAACTCCCGGTCGCCATCGACGTTGCCGGCGGGACGCTGCGCCCGCGCGCGGAAGTGATGGACACCGCGCTGGCGCTGCTCAACTCGGCGCGCACGGACATCGCGAGCGTGAGCGATGCGGACCTGGCAGGGTTCCGGAACCAGGTGCTGGGGAGCAGCATCGACCTGCGCAACACGATCGATGCGATGATCGCCCGCTACTCGCTCTATCGCGGGCAGTACCAGGCGGCGGCGGACGCGGCCAACCGGGTGAGCGCCACGGTGCTCTCGAGCCTGACCTACCCGGCGCCGAACACCAACCCGGTCTACAACCTGGCGTACGGGCTGGTCTACATCGGCGGCCTGAACAGCTTCGTGACGCAGGCGGAGGCCGGGGACAAGCGGCCGGCCTACTGGCTGAAGACCACGCCGACGTTCGGCGGCAATCCGCCGGACACGATCCTGGTGGATTTCAAGAAGTACCAGGGCCAGAACGAGTCCTTCCCGCTTTATCTCCCGGACGAGATGAAGTTGATCCGGGCGGAAGTGGCGGCGCGGGCGAGCGACTTGCCCACCGCGCGGACGCTGATCAACCAGGTGCGGACGCAGGCCTCGTCGACGCTCGACGAGCCGACGGCGGGGCTGCCGGCGCTGACCGACGCGCAGCTGCCCACGCAGGCGGCGATCCTCACGCAGATCGCCTACGAGCGTCGCTACGAGCTGTACATGCAGGGCACGCGCTGGGAGGACACGCGGCGCCTGGGGTCGGGCGGGAACACCGTGACGTTCCAGTACCTGCCCATTCCGGCGTCCGAATGCCGGACCAACCCGAACGCCGGGTGCCAGCAGTAGCCGTTCCGGCCCCGGCACTCGCGCCGGGGCTGGCGGCCGGTGGTGGTTGATGGGAGCCGGGGCCGGCGGCAGCCGACCCCGGCAGTCGTATCCGACGCAGTTCCCCCTGCGACAGGTCAACCGCGGAGAGAAACAGCCATGAACGTCGGCTCCAGCTGCCGTGTCCGGGCCCTGGCGCGCGCCGGCTGTGCGCTCCTGCTGCTGGGCAGCCGGGTCGATCGGGTACCGGCCCAGGCGACCGGCCCGGCCGCTCCGGCGAGTCTCGCGGCCGCGAGGCCGGAGCAGGACTCGCTGCCGCGGCCCGGCGTCCGCGCGCTCGTTGCGAGAGGTGCCCTCGGTGGCGCGGCCGGCGGCCAGGCGGGGGGGCAGGGCGG
>VEPF01000471.1:4607-9136 GCA_012027055.1 Gemmatimonadota bacterium
CGCGCGCTCGCTGCGTGAGGCGCCCGCGGCGGCGCGGCCGGCGCCCCGGCGGGCGGCCTGGGCGGCTACCTGCTCGCACGCGCCGGCAGTTCGTGTGACGATGAATGCGGCCTCTGGGGTGCCGCGCTGGGCGCCATGACCGGCGAGACGATCGGCATGGCGCTGGGCGTCCACCGGGGCAACGGTAGTCGCGGCAGTTTCGGCCTGAGCCTGCTCGCCGCGGTCGGGTCCGGACTGGTGGGCGCCGTCATCGTCGACCAAATCGGCTCACCTGCCGCCCTGGTGACCATCCCGGTCCTGCAGCTGGGTGCGACCGTCCTGGTCCAACGCCGGACCACTCGCGCGGCGGGCACCTGACCGAAGCGGCGGCCGGCCGCTTCCCCACCCCGACGGCTGGCGGCGAGGCACGAGTCCGGTGCATCATGCCGGAATCGTATCCCTTGACCTGCACCCGCCTGCGGGTGCAACCACTTCCGAGAGGATCTGGATATGAGCGGTCCGGTCGCTGACCAGAGCACCCAGCCCGTGCACGGCGAGGTTGCCGGCATCCGCCCGCCGGGCGTCCGGGAGATGACGCCGCGGGCGTTGATCGCGAGCTTCGGCGTGGCCGCGATCATGGGCGCGTCCTACCCGTACATCGTGCTCAAGCTGGGCTTCGGGCCGAACATTTCCGTGGTCTCGGCCTTCTTCGGGTTCCTGGCGCTGGGGATCGCCTTCAAGGGGTTCAACCGCTGGGAGAACAACATCGTCACCACGGCGGGCAACGCGGCCGGCCAGACCGCGTTCATGTGCGTGCTGCTCGCCGCGTTCGACATGCTCTCGGCTTCACCCAACGTGGACTTCCACCTGGTGCTGTCGCCGATGCAGTCGTTCGCGTGGCTCACGGCGGCCGGGCTGCTGGGCGTGCTGCTCGCGGTGCCGCTGCGCCAGCACTTCATCGTGGACGAGAAGCTGCGCTTCCCGGACGGCATGGCCGCAGGCGAGACGGTGATCGTGCTGGACGGCGGCGACCAGAACGCGCGGTCGGCGGCGCGGGCGCTCGGGCTCGGCACCATCCTGTCGATGGTGCTGATGCTCATGACCGAGGATGCGCGCGTGCTCAACTGGTTCCCGTCCGTGCTGCCGCTCGGCACCGCGGTGATGATGGTGACCGGCGTGGGGGTGAACTGGAGCCTGCTCTCGCTCGGGTCCGGCATGCTGATCGGCTTCCGCGTCGATCTCAGCATGCTGATCGGCGCGACGCTCTCCTGGGTGATCGCGCCCTACGCGCTGCTGCACTACGGCGTGATCCAGCCCGGTTTCGTGAAAAACGACGTCCTCTTCTGGGTGATGTGGCCGGCCACCGGGATGCTCGTGGCCTCGGGCCTCGCCGCGCTGTTCCTGCGCTGGAACGTGCTCAGGCGCACCTTCCAGCACCTCACCAGCGGCACGGTGGATCCCGACGCGTTCCCGATGAAGTGGGTGATCTTCGGCGTGATCATCACCAGCATCGCACTGATAGCGGTGCAGAAGCTCAGCCTGGGCCTGCCGGTGTGGATGACCACGGTGGCAATCCTGCTGTCGGTACCGCTCATGCTGGTCGGGCTCCGGGTGCTGGGCGAGACCAACTGGGGCCCGATCAGCGCGCTGTCGAACATGATGCAGGGCATCTTCGGCGTGCTGGCGCCCGGGCACATCCTGGCCAACATGGTCTCGAGCGGCACGACGGGCACGGTGGCGGTCGAGTCGGAGGCCATCATCCAGAGCTACAAGGCCGGCTACATGGTCGGCTCCTCGCCGCGCAACCAGGCCATCATCCAGCTGCTCGCCACGCCCATCGGCGCGGCCGCGGTCTCCTGGATGTATCCGCTGCTGCGCGACACCTACGGCATCGTGGGCGACAACGCCGGCCTCTCCTCGCCGATCTCCCGCAAGTGGGCCGGGTTCGCCGAGATCCTGTCGCGGGGCGTGGACGCGCTGCCGGACGGCGCGCGCACCGCGCGGGTGGTCTGGTCGCTGCTGGGCATCCTGCTGGCGGTGCTCGAGCAGCGGCCCAACGTGAAGAAGTGGATCCCGTCGCCCACGGGCATGGGCATCGGCATGCTGGTGCCGTTCGCCGTGGTGCTGGTGATGTTCCTGGGTGGACTGGTCGACCTGTTCTGGCGGCGGCGTAACAAGGCCGGCAACGAGCTGTACATGATCCCACTCGCGTCCGGGTTGATCGCGGGCGAGGCGCTGGTGGCCGTGATCATCCCGCTGCTGGTGGCGCTGGGCATAGTGCATTAGCGACGGCCACGAACGAACCGCAGACGGCCACGGCTGCTCCAGAGCGGCCGTGGCCGTTCGATCCACCGAGAGGATCGCATGCGACGTCTGCTTCCCACCCTGGCTCTCGTCGTCGCTACTTGCACCCCGCCGCATCCTGCAGGCCCGGGGCGATCAGGCGCTGGCCTGCAATCCGTCGAGGCGGTCATCACCGCCATGCACGACCGCTACGCGGCCACGTGGTACGAGACGTTGCGCTTCCGGCAGAAGGTGCTGCGGACGCAGCCGGATGGGAGTCCGGCGCCGGAGCAGGTCTGGCTGGAGCACATGCGCGTGCCCGGCGCGCTGCGCATCGACATGGCCGCGGACTACAACGGCAACGCCGTGCTGTACGCGGGCGACAGCACGTACGTATTGCGCTCCGGTCAGATCGCGCGGCGCGCAAAGGGCGGCAACATCCTGCTCGTGCTCGGGTTCGACCTGTACCGCCAGCCGGTCGCGCAGACGCTGGAGCGCCTGCAGGCCGAGGGCATCGATCTCACGGTCATGCATGCCGCCACGTGGCAGGGACGGTCCGCGTACGTCATCGGCGCGCCCCCCGGAGACAGCACGCGCGCGCAGTTCTGGGTAGACGCGGAGCGGCTCGTGTTCGTGCGTCTGATCCAGCCGGCGGGACAGGCGCTCAGCGAGACGCGCTTCGACGAATACCGGCCGCTCGCGGGCGGCTGGATCTCGCCGCTCGTGGTCTTCAGGCGCGACGGGCGGGAAATTCAGCGCGAGGTCTACTACGACATCGAGGCGAACCCGGTACTCCCGGAGGGACTGCTGGATCCGGCGCGGTGGCACGAGGTGCGGCCGCGGTAGTCTGGCAGTGTAGAAAGGAAACTGGGCGGCCCGGTTTTCTTGAGCCGACACGCCTGCGGCCCACGTGAGCATTGCGCGGCGGCGCGGCGGGCTTCTACAGTAACCGCGGCAGCAACCACTGACTTCCATTCGGTCGCCGGCCACCGGGGAACCCAGGTGCAGGCGACGCGGCACACTCTTCCCCGGAGGTGCGTCATGAAGCGTTTCACTTCGCTGGCACTTTTCATCACGTTGTTCGCAGCAGGCGCGTGCTCGGATCGCACGGAAGTCCTCGCGCCGGACGGGCCGCAATTCGGCGTGCTGTCAGCGGACCCAATCTCGGTGCTGTCCCGCAATCTCTACCTGGGCGCGAACATCGATCCGCTGATCACGCCGGGAGCAGATCCCGGGCAGGTGATCCCGGCCGCGCTCGCGGAATTGCAGCGTACCAACTATCCAGCGCGGGCGGCCAAGCTGGCGCTGGAGATTGCGGCGCGCGATCCGCAACTGGTCGGACTGCAGGAAGTCACCAGGTACGTGTTCGCCACCGGCCCGGACCCGCTGCACCTGACGCCGACCGGAATGCTGGACTTCCTGGGCATCCTGGTGAGCGCCCTCGGGGGCGAGTACGAAGTTGCGGTCCAGCAGAGCAACGTCTCGCTGGCCCTGCCGCTCGGCGGCGGCAACTGGGTGGTCTATACGGACGGTGATGCGATCCTGAAGCGGTCCGATGTGGTACTCGATGACTCGGCACACGGACATTACGAGAATCAGGTAAGTCTCAACGTAGGTGGCTACCAGTTCGACAACCTGCGGGGCTGGGTAGCCGTGACGGCGGAGCTGAACGGCCGTTCGTATCGGTTCTACAATACGCACCTTGAGATCCAGGCATTCCGCCCGTACCAGGCGGCGCAGGCGCGCGAGCTGGCGGGCATGCTGGCCGCGGAGACGCTCCCGGTCCTCCAGCCCGGGGACATCAATTCGGCGACGACCAACACCGCCCCCGCCGGGGCAGCAAGACGGCGAGCTACGATATCCTGCGCCGCGCGGGACTCATCGACCTGTGGATCCGCGAGCCGCACAGCGTCGGCGGGCTCACCTGCTGCCAGGCTGCGGATCTGTCGAACACGGCGAACGAGCTGAACCAGAGGCTCGACATCGTCTTCGTGCGCAACGGCAAGAATGGCTTCGGCGGGCAGAGCGCCATGGAAGTGTTCGGCACCGAGTACTTCCAGGTTTCGCCCGGATACACCCTCTGGCCGTCGGACCATGCCGGCGTGTTTGCCAAGGTATGGTTTGCACCCGGACAGCTGAAGAAGTAGCGACCGCGGCCGTGCGGGGGCGGCATCTCTGCCCCCGCGCGGCCCAGGGCTTTCCCGCCCGGCGGGTTTCCTGCCAGGAGTGCTCCAGGACCATGATCAGTGAGGCGATCGCAAGGCAGC
>VEPF01000397.1 GCA_012027055.1 Gemmatimonadota bacterium
CGGCTACGCCCGGGCCGGCGGCAAGCTTCCTGCGGACTGGCAGGGGGACCGGCTGTGGATCATGAACACCTTCGCGCCCGAACGCTGACCTCGAATCCCGGATTCGCCTGCATGCGACGTCTCCTGGCCGCGCTCCTGACGCTCCTCGCCTGCGCGGCGCCCGCCCGGGCGCAGCAGGACACCGCCCGTCCTCCCGGCATCCGCCTGATCACCCGCTACGCCCCGGCCACCCGGCCCGCCCTGGCGATCCGGCCGTTCGCGGGCGCAAACGCCCCGGCCGAGGTGCTGGACAGCCTGACCACGATCGTGCGCCGGGACCTGGAGTACGCGGACCGGTTCTCGCTGCTGCAGACGCCGGCCGCGCTGGCCACCGGTGCCGTCGACTACCAGCAGTGGAATGCCCTGCGAGTGATGTACGTGGTCACGGGCGAGCTGACGCCGGCAGCCGCGGGATACGAGCTGGAGCTGGTGGTGCACGACGTCGTCTACGGCAAGGTGCGGGTCAGCCGCCGCCTCCGGCTGCCCGCCGAGACCTCGCCGGCGTTCCGGCTGGCGGCGCACGCGGCCAGCGATGACGTGGTGCGGACCATCACCGGGCGGCCCGGGATCGCGGCCACCCGGATCGCGTTCACGCGGCAGAACCCGCGAGCGGGCGGGCCCACTCAGACCTATGATCTGCTGGTCGTGGACTCGGATGGTTTCGGGCAGCGCCGGCTGGGGGGAGTGGCCGGGCTCATCTTCTCGCCCGCGTGGTCGCCGGACGGGACGCGGCTGCTGTACACGCAGAACCAGGGCGGCTGGAAGCTGGTGGAGCGCGACGTGGCCAGCGGCACCGTGCGCACCATCGACGTGGGACAGGCCAACATGATCACCACGCCCGGCTACTCACCGGACGGCCGGCGGGTGGCGTTCGCCATGTGGCAGACCACCGCCATGGAGCTCTACGAGTACAACCTGGCGGAGCGCTGCTGCCTCAAGCGGCTGACCACGGTGCGCGGCGACGACCAGTCGCCCACGTACTCGCCGGACGGGAGCCGGATCGCGTTCATGGCCACCCGGCTGGGTCTGCCGCACATCTACGTCATGCCCGCGAACGGTGGCGCGCAACAGCGGATCTCGCCCTACGTGCACGGCCAGAACGGCTACTACACCTCGCCGGACTGGTCGCCGACCGGCACCGAGATCGCCTTCCACGGCCACTGGAACTCCCGGGGGACGTACCAGATCATGATCGCGGACGCGGCCCGCCCCGGCGCGCAGATCCGGCAGCTCACCTCGGAAGGGGCCAACGAGGACCCGAGCTGGGCGCCCGATGGGCGCCACCTGGTATTCACGCACGCGGGGGTGCGCGGAAGCTCCCCCGGGCTGTATGTTGTCGACACCGGGACGGGAACGCGGCGCCCCCTGACCACGGGCACCGATGCGTACCGCCTGGCGGACTGGTCGCCGGTGCTGCTCACGGCGGCGGACCTGGAAGTTGCCGGACCATAGCATGCCACCACTCGTCACTCGCACACAGGAGAAGTGAGGATGCTCCGTAAAGCCGCGCTGGTTCTGCTGATCGCGGGACTGCCACTGGCCGCGTGCGCCAAGAAGCCGCCGGCACCGGTGGAGCCGCCCAAGCCGACACTGCCGGACACCGCGGGTCAGGGCGCGGCGCGCGAGCGCGCCCGTCAGGATTCGATCGCCGCAGCCGAGCGGGCGCGGGCGGAAGCCGCCGCGCGCGAGGCGACGGCGCGGGCCACCGCCGTCCTGCAGGAGATGGTGTTCTTCGACTACGACGTCTCCGAGCTGCGTCAGGATGCCCAGGAAGCCCTGGGCCGCAAGGTCCCGATCCTGCGCGCCAACGCGGGCATCACGCTGCGGGTGACGGGACACGCGGATGAGCGGGGCTCGCTCGAGTACAACCTGGCGCTGGGGATGCGGCGCGCGCAGTCGGTGAAGGACTACCTCGCCGGCTTCGGGATCGATGGCGCGCGGATCCAGATCGACAGCATGGGCGAGGACCAGCCGCTGGATGAAGGCCACGACGAGGCGGCCTGGGCGAAGAACCGGCGGGCGGAGTTCGGGATCACGGGCGGCGGCAACGCCATCACGCTCCCGGGCAGCTGATGTACCGCGCGGCCGAGCGTCAGCCGGTGCGCCCACGGCGCGGCCCGGATCGGTCCGGGCGCGCCGGGGCCGCACGGTTGCGTTCGGCCGCGACCGCGCTGGCGCGCCGCGGCGCGTGGCTGCTGCTCGCGGGCGGGCTGCTCGCGGCGGCGGGCTGTGCCACGAAGAAGGACGTGCGCACGCTGCAGTGGCAGCTGGCCGCCATGCAGGTCCGGCAGGACTCGGCGCTGCAGGTGCTGCAGCGGGAGAGCCGGATCCTGCTGGACAGCGTGCGCAAAGCCATGAACATCACGCAGGATGCGAGCGGGCAGACCAGCCACCGGTTCCAGCAGCTGGAGCAGACGCTGGCGCAGACGCAGGACCTGGTCGCGCAGATCATGCAGAGCGCGCAGGACCTGAGTACGCGGCTGGACAACTTCAGCGCGCAGCAGCCGGGCCCGCTCCGGCCGGGGGCGGGAGTGGGTGAGGCGGGCGGCGGCACCGCCGAGGAGTACTACGCGCTCGGCACTGAGAAGCTGGGCGAGGCCGCCTACAGCACGGCGCGCGCGGCGTTCCAGCAGCTGCTCAAGGAGTTTCCGGACCACGAGCGGGCGCCGGACGCGCAGTTCGAGATCGGGCAGACCTACGCGGCCGAGAAGGACTACGCGCGGGCGGTGCAGGAGCTGCAGATCGTGGCCGAACAGTGGCCCAACTCGGAGCGGGCACCGGAGGCGCTCTATCGGGCGGGAGTGATCGCGGCGGACAGCGTCAAGCCGAAGCAGCCGCGCCAGGCGCGACAGCTGCTGGAACGGGTGGTCGGAACATTCCCGAACGCGACCGTGGCGAGCCGGGCACGCACGAAGTTGAGGAGCCTGCCGCGCTCCTGAGGCCGCGGAACGCCGCATGCGCTGTCCGTACTGTCACACCACGGAAGACCGGGTCGTCGATTCCCGCACCAGCCAGGAAGGCCGCGCGGTGCGCCGGCGGCGCGAATGCCTGAGTTGCGGGCGCCGCTTCACCACCTACGAGTACGTGGAAGAGCGGCAGCTGCTGGTGCGCAAGCGCGACGGCAGCAGCCAGCCGTTCGACCGCCGCAAGGTCGAGTTTTCCCTCCGGCTCCCCTGTGCCAAACGTCCCATCAGCGCCTCCGACATCGAGGAGATGCTCAATGCCGTGGAGGATGCGCTGCTGCGGCTGGGGCTCGATGAAGTCCCCAGCGAGCGGGTGGGCGAGCTGGTCATGGAGCAGCTCAAGGCGCGGGATCACGTCGCCTACGTCCGGTACGCTTCGGTGTACCGGAACTTTCGCGACCTGGATGAGTTCTACGACGAGTTGCAGGACCTGAGCGCGCACCGGGAGCGGCTCGCGCTCAAGCAGAACCAGGTGGAGCTGCCGCTGGATCCCACATGACCGAGAGTTTCGCCAGAGAGGGGCTGCTCGGCCGGCTGCGGCGCGCCCGCGCGGAAGGCGGAGCTGCCGCCAACCGGACGGCGGAGATGCCGTTCCTCGACCATCTCGAGGAGCTGCGCTGGCGCATCCTCTGGAGCCTGGTGGCGCTGCTCACCATGAGCGGCCTCGGCTTCTGGCTGGTGACTCACTTCGACGCCCTGCACCTGCTGATCCGGCCGGCGCAACCGTACATCGGCGACAAGCTCTACTTCCTCAACCTCACCGAACCGTTCTTCGTCACCTTCAAGCTCGGGGTGCTGATCGGTATCCTGCTCGCGTTCCCGATCATCGCCTACCAAGTCTGGGCGTTCGTTTCGCCCGCGCTGCTCACGCGGGAACGACGCGCCATCGTGCCAGCTCTGTACTTCGGGCTGCTGCTGTTCCTCGGAGGGGTGGCGCTGGCCTACTTCTACGTGGTGCCGGCTACGGCCAAGTTCATGCTGAGCTTCCAGCGAGGCAGTCTCACGCCGATGCTCACGGTGGACAAGTACATTGCCTTGGTGAGCAAGGTGCTGGTGGCGTTCGGCGCGGTGTTCGAGCTGCCGGTGGTGGTGCTGGTGCTGTCGGCGCTGGGCCTGGTCACGTCCCGCTTCCTGGCCAGCAAGCGGCGCTACGCGATCGCCATCATGACGCTGGCGGCCAGCATGCTCACGCCCGGCGATGCCATTACCGTGACGATCTTCATGATGCTGCCGCTGATCCTGCTGTACGAAACCAGCATCGGTCTGGCTCGCCTGGTGGAGCGAGGGCGAGCGAAAGCCGCGGCGGCCCGCGCCGAAGAGGCCCCCGACGCACTGGCGGAGGCGCCATGATCGGGGCCGCCCGGTACCGGCTCGCACGTGCCGCCCGGCTCGGCCTGCTGGCCCTCGGGCTGGGCGGGCTGGCCGCGCCGGTCGCCGGGCAGCAGCAGGCGTCGCGCCCGGCAGAGGAGGCGCCCCGCGACACGACGCCGAAGACACCCGCGCAGCGGGTTCAGGAGCGGCTGCGCACGCTGCGGCCGGTGGCGGCACCGGACACGGTGCTGCCCGACTCGCTGCGCGCGGACAGCCTGAAGGCGGCCAAAGCGCGCGCGGGAGGTGCCGGGGCGCAGGCGGCGAGCGGGGGCAGCGGTATCCAGCGCGACGC
This sequence comes from Gemmatimonadota bacterium, assembly GCA_012027055.1. Taxonomy (GTDB): domain Bacteria; phylum Gemmatimonadota; class Gemmatimonadetes; order Longimicrobiales; family RSA9; genus VEPF01. Next base: position 4,666 of record VEPF01000397.1, read on the forward strand.
GTTGATGACGGCGCTGGCGCAGCTCACGGGCTTCGTGGCCACCGAATATGCGGGTGACGAGGCTGCGTTCCGGGCGGACAGCGGGCAACTGGAGCTGCTGCGCAAGGCGGCGGTGGTGCGCGAGGGGCAGCTGCTGCAGGCGGACTCGCTGGTGCGCTACAACGAGCAGACGGGGAGCGCCTGCGGATTCGGCAAGCCGACCATCACCGGCGCCTCCCTGGACGCCCCGATCACGGCCGATTCGGTCTGCTACAACATCCACTCGCAGCGCGGCATCGCGGCGAACGCGGAGACCAGCATCTCGCAGGGCGCCAACTGGAAGATCCGCGGCCAGCTCATGACCGTGGGCGACACGGTCTTCGGGCACAACGCCATCTTCACCGACTGCGACATCCCGTGGCCGCACACGCATTACTTCTTCGGCGCCAAGGAAACCAAGGCGGTGCGTGACAACGTGCTGGTCGCGAAGAACGTCACGCTCAATTTCGCGGACGTGCCGGTGTTCTGGCTGCCCTTCATGGTGCAGAGCCTCTCCCGCGGCCGGCGCAGCGGGATCCTGATGCCGCGGTTCGGCATCAACGACATCGCCCGCAACAGCACGCGCTACAGCCGGCGCATCGAGGACGTTGGGTTCTACTGGGCGATCAACGACTACATGGGCGCCGAAGTGGCCATGGACTGGATGGCCAACAACTACACGGCACTCCGCGGCAGCCTCGACTTCAACGTGGTGCGCAGCTTCCTGAACGGCAGCCTGACTTTCCGGCGCTACTTCCCCGCCGAAGGGGGCAACCAGTTCACGCTGTCGGCGCAGAGCAACTGGCAGCCGGACGAGCGCACCCGGCTCGGCATGAGCGCCAACTACAGCACGTCGGCCTCGTTCGTGCGCCGGCGCACGCTCGATACGCGCGAGCTGACGCGCTCGATCGCCACCACCTTCAACCTGAACCGCCAGTTCAACTGGGGTTCGCTGACCCTGGGGGCGACCCGGAACCAGTTCCTGACGGACGGCACCGTGCGCATGACGTTGCCGTCGTTCGGCCTGAACCTGTCCTCGGTGACGCTTTTCCGCGCGGAGCCCGGGGAAGAGAAGTGGTACAGCAACGCGACCTGGACGGGAACGATCGACGGCCGCATCGAGAGCAACATGGTCGGCGACTCGAACCGGACGAGCGCCCAGAGCCGCCGGAACGCGAACAGCAACTTCTCGAGCAGTTTCACACTCGGCAAACTGGGGCTCAGCCAGGCGGTGCGGTGGAGCGATTCGCGGATCGACGCCCGCGCCGTGCGGCCGCTGCAGAAGGACACCCTCCTGCATTTGCCCGGGAGCACGGAGCAGCGGGCGAACTGGAGTATGGGGATCAACTTCCAGCAGAACCTGATCGGCACGACCACCACGCTGACGCCCTCGTTGAGCCTGAACGGAGAATTCCTGAACGACTCCGTGACGGACGGGCGCATGGTGGCATCGCCCACGCGCCTCGACTTCAACGCATCGCTACAGACGGCGCTCTACGGCTTCTTCCCCGGGGTGGGACCGTTCTCGAGGATCCGGCACCGGTTGACGCCATCGGTCTCCTACACCTACTCGCCGGCCCCGACGGCGAGCGCCCTTCAGCAGCGGGTGTTCTCGAGCTTCGCGACCGATTCACTGGGCCGGGGCGGGATCCGGGAACGCAACGTCCTGACCTTCGGGATCGCGCAGACGTTCGAGGGCAAGCGTCGTCCGCGCGCGGAGCCCGCGCCGGAAAGCGGCGCGCCCGGAGGCGAGCCCAGCCCGGCGGGCGACAGCACGGCGGCGCCGCTGGCGGCGGACACCGCGACGAGTGACAGCGCGGGCGGTCCCCGGCGCCTGCCGCAGGGTGAGGCGCCGGTGATCCTGCTTTCGCTGACCACGGACGCGGTGGTCTACGACTTCGTGGCGGCGCGGGAGGGCAAGGGCATCCAGACGACCAGCATCAGCACCAGCATCCAGTCGGACCTGTTCCGTAACCTGCAGTTGCGCTTCACCCACGAGCTGTGGCGTCCCGTCAAGGAGGCCACGGAGGGGCAGAGCGCGACGTCGCAGGCGGTGCAGCAACGCGAATTCGCACCCTTCCTGTCGTCGTTGAACGCATCGCTGAGCCTGAACAGCGACAGCTGGCTGTTCCGGGCACTCGGACTGGGCCGCAAGCAGGGTGCGTCCGCGCAGCCCAGCGCAGCGGCAGCGCCGCAGGACCAGCCTGCGGGCGCGGGGACCCCCTTTGACCGCACGCGGCCGGAGAACGGCATGGTCGGCACTCGGCGCCGGGATCCGGTCGGATCGGCGGGCGGCCAGATGGGCAGCTGGAACGCGTCCCTGAACTACACGCTCTCCCGGTCCCGGCCGGGCGCGGCCGGGCTGTTCGACAACCAGGAGAACCAGATGGTCACCGGCCAGTTCTCGTTTCAGCCCACGGAGAACTGGACGTTGAACTGGAGCACGGGCTACAACATCACGGTGGGCGGCTTCACGGATCACATGCTGACGCTCAGCCGGCGGCTGCACGACTGGGATGCCAACTTCGATTTCGCGAAGGTGCAGAACGGGAATCTGAGCTTCCAGTTCCGGGTGGCACTGCGGGCCAACCCGGACATCAAGCTCGACTACCAGCAGCATGACCTGGGCACGCTGGCTGGACAGCCGCGCTTCTGACCCTTGCCGCAACGGTGGGCACAAGGGCCCGCGCACGAGCTTGTGGCTCGTTCGCGGGCCCGTCATTTTGCGCCCATGACGACACTGGAACTGGGCGGCGCGGCCCTGGCGCTCGCGGACGTCGAGCTGGTCTCGGGGGCGGACTCGCCGGCCGTGGTGCTGGGTGAGCTGGCGCGCGCGCGGATTGCAGCCTCCCGCGCGCTGGTCGAGCAGGTGGTGGCCGAGCAGCGCGTGGTGTACGGCATCACCACCGGCTTCGGGGCGCTCTCCGAGGTCTCCATCCCGGTAGCGCGCCTCCGGGAGTTGCAGCTCAACCTGATCCGCAGCCACGCCTGCGGGGTGGGCGAACCGCTCCCGGAGGCCGAGGTGCGGGCCGTGCTGCTGTTGCGCGCGCACGTGCTGGCGCTCGGGTTCTCGGGGGTCCGGCCGAGCCTGGTGGAGCGGCTGCTGGACCTGCTCAATCACCGCATCCACCCGGTGCTCCCCTCGCTCGGCAGCGTCGGCGCCTCCGGAGATCTGGCGCCGCTCTCGCACCTGGCCCTGGTGCTGATCGGAGAGGGCGAAGCGTGGGTGGAAGGGCGTCGCATGCCCGGCGCCGATGCGCTCCGCAAGGCCGGCCTGGAGCCGCTGGTACTCGAGGCCAAGGAAGGCCTGGCACTCAACAACGGCACCCAGGCGCACACCGGGATCGGCATTCTGGCGCTGCTCCGAGCGGAACGGGCGCTGGAAACGGTTGAGGTGGCAGGCGCGATGAGCCTGGAAGGGCTGCGCGGCACACCGGAGGCGTTCGATTCGCTCATCCAGCGCGCGCGGCCGCACGCGGGCCAGGCCGCCAGCGCGGCGAGGCTGCGATCGCTGCTGGCGGGGTCGGCGATCCGCGAGTCGCACCGGTACGGCGATCCGCGCGTGCAGGACGCATACTCGCTGCGGTGCATGCCGCAGGTGCACGGAGCCGCGCGCCAGGCGTTGTCCTTCGTGCGCGGTGTGCTCGAGGTGGAAGCGAACAGCGCCACCGACAACCCGCTCATCTTCGCGGCCGAGCAGCGCATCATCAGCGGCGGCAACTTCCATGGCCAGCCGGTGGCCCAGGCGCTCGACCTGCTGGCCATCGCGTGCGCCGACCTGGGCGCGATCAGCGAGCGCCGGATCGCCCGTCTGGTGGACCCGGCGCTCTCCGGCCTGCCGGCATTCCTGACGCGTGAAGCGGGCGTCAACTCGGGGCTGATGATGGCGCAGATCGTGGCGGCAGCCCTGGTGTCGGAACTCCGGCTGCGGGCGCAGCCGGCCAGCACCGACTCGATTTCCACGGATGCCAGCAAGGAGGATCACGTGTCGATGGGCATGGCAGCCGCGCTCAAGGCGCGTGCGGCGGTGACCCTGCTGGAGACGATCCTCGCGCTGGAACTGCTGACGGCGGCGCAGGCGCTCGAATTCCTGCTCCCGCTGCAGCCGGGAGACGGAGTGGCGGCGGCGTACGAGCGCATCCGCGACCGGGTCCCGCCCCTGCGGGACGACCGGGTGCTGGCGCCCGATGTCGCGGCCGTGGCGGAGCTGGTGCGGGGAGGCGAGTTCGCTACGCTGTGGCGCGACTGCGGCGCGGAGTGAGATCCCGATGAGCGTGATCCTGTTCACGAACAGCAACCAGGTCGTGACCTGCGAACGGCCGGAGCCGCAATGTGTGCTTGCCGGCGCGGCCGTGGCCGTGGAGGGGGAGACGATCCGGGAAGTGGGCGCGGCCGGAGAACTGGCGGAGCGCTACGAGCGCGCAGTACGGGCTGATTG
>VEPF01000214.1 GCA_012027055.1 Gemmatimonadota bacterium
TGGACGTCATCCAGGGCGGCGCCGGCACCTCCACCAACATGAACGCCAACGAGGTGATCGCCAACCGCGCGCTCGAATTGCTCGGTCAGCCCCGCGGCCGCTACGACGTCGTCCACCCCAACAATCACGTCAACCTCTCGCAGTCCACGAACGACGTCTATCCCACCGCGATCCGCATCGCCGCGCTCTGGGCCTTACAGGACCTCGGCCAGGCCATGGCCGAGCTCCGCGACGCCTTCCTCGCCCGCAGCCAGGATTTCGCCGACATCGTGAAGATGGGACGCACGCAGCTGCAGGACGCCGTCCCGATGACGCTCGGCCAGGAGTTCCACGCGTACGGCGTCACCATCGGCGAGGACGTCGCCCGCCTGCATGAAGTGCACACGCTGCTGGCTGAGATCAACATGGGCGCCACCGCCATCGGCACCGGCATCAACAGCGATCCGCGTTACCCGCCGCTGGTGCGCGCTCGCCTCAGCGAGATCACCGGGCTCGAACTGGTGACCAGCCCGGACCTGGTGGAAGCGACGCAGGACACGGGCGTGTTCGTCACCCTGTCCGGGGTGCTCAAGCGCATCGCCGTGAAGCTCTCGAAGATCTGCAACGACCTGCGCCTGCTCTCCAGCGGCCCGCGCGCGGGCCTGAGCGAGCTCCACCTTCCACCCATGCAGCCCGGCTCCAGCATCATGCCGGGCAAGGTCAATCCGGTCATTCCGGAAGTGGTCAACCAGGTGTGCTACCAGGTGATCGGCAACGACCTTACGGTGACGCTCGCCGCCGAAGCCGGCCAGCTGCAGCTGAACGTCTTCGAGCCAGTCATGGCCTTCAACCTGTTCCAGTCGGTGGACATGCTCGCACAGGCCATGATCGTCCTCCGCGAGCGCTGCGTGATCGGCATTACCGCCAATCGCGAGCACATCCGCCGCCTGCTCGAGCGCAGCATCGGGATCGTGACCGCCCTCGTCCCGCACATCGGCTACGAGCGCTCCAGCGCGGTCGCGCGTGAAGCCCTGGAGAGCGGCCGCGGCGTCTACGAGCTGGTGTTGGACAAGGGCTGGCTCAGCCGCCGCGAGCTGGATGAGCTGCTGTCACCCGAGTCCATGACCAGGCCCCGCCCCATGCCGGTCCTGCGCGGCCAGCAGGATGACGAGGCTCCGGCGCCCTGAGGCGGAGACGGCGGAGACTTGCGGAGTTGCGGTGCGGGCATGGAGAGAACGGAACGGTGCAACCGCCGAGCACAATGGAGTGACCGCGAAGAACGCAAAGCAAAACGGATTCCGTTGTTGAACAACAGAATCCGTTGCCGTTCTCAGCGTTCTCGGCGGTTCGCCGTGCCGTACTCCGTTTCTTTGCGTCCTCTGCGGTTCGTAGTTGTTGTCCGTTACTCGGCGTTCTCGGCGGTTACGCCCTTGTCGTTGTCGTCGTCGGGAATCTCCGCCGGGACCGTGAGCACGAACTTCGATCCTTTCCCGAGTACGCTCTGCACGGTGAGCGTGCCGCCCAGCAGGACCGCCGTGCGCCGCGCCACTGCCAGGCCAATGCCCGTGCCATCGTACAGGCGGGTCGATGAGCCATCGACCTGCCGGAACTCATCGAAGATGTGCTCTTGCTGGGAGTCGCTGATCCCGGCGCCCGTGTCGCTGACATCCCAGGCAATCGCGCGCCGTGCCTCCAGCAGGGACTCCCGCACCCGCACCTGCACTGTGCCCGACGTGGTGAACTTGAAGGCGTTGGACAGCAGTTGCCGCAGCACTCCCCTGGCCTTCTCGCCATCCGTCACCAGCGGCAAGGTGTCGGCCTCGGAGACCACCTGGAACGTCACTCGCTGAGGGGGCGGGCCTGCCAGCTCAGCTGCCTGGCGCGCGAGCTCCACGGCATCCCCGGCCTCGTGCCGTACCTCGCTGCGGCCCAGTTTGAGCTGCGTCAGCTCGAGCAGGTGGTCGAGCAGGCGCAGCTGCACTCCGGCCGCCGCATCGGCGCGACCGATGAGCGTGCGTTGCCTCGGCTCCAGTTCCCCCGCCTGTCCGCTCAGCAGCAGGTCCGAGTAGCCGAGAATCGCCGTGAGCGGCGTGCGCAGCTCGTGGCTCATGTTGGCCTGGAACTCATCCCTGGTGCGGGGCAGGTCTGCGATCCGGGCAAGCTCCGCGCGCAGTTCCTGCCGTTCCGCGCGCAGCTCCTTGTTCTCGCGCCGCAGTTCCTCCATTCGGGCCGTGCGCCGCGTGGCCGCGGCCAGCTGTTCCGCCGCCAGGTGCAGCAGGTGCCGCTCGTCTTCCGCGAACGCGCGCCGCTCCGCGAAGTAGAACGTGAGCGCTCCGTCCGCGTGGCTCGCGCTGCCGAGCGGCAGCGAGATCAGCGACACGAAGCCCAGCTCCCTTGCCGGCTCCCACCACTCGCGCAGCGTGGTGTCGGCGAAGACATCCGCCACCTCCACGGCGGTGCGTTTCGCTACCGCCTGGCCGGTGGGGCCGCGGCCCACGCGGATCCGCAGCTGTCCGAGATAGCGCGCCGAGGACTGGGGCCAGTTCTGGGCGCACGCCAGCTTGAGCAGTGTGACATCGGCGTGGTCGCGCAGGAACACCGAGCCGAAGCTCGCGTTCACCAACGGGGTGAGTCGCGCGAGCGCGAGGCGGTACACTTCGACCGTGGAATTGGCCGTCAGGAAGGCGTGCGCGATCTCTCGCGCGACATCGAGCTCCCGCTGCCGCAGGCTCGCGCTGGCGGGGCCTTCGCCCTCGCTGCCGCTCGCTGGAGCCGTGCCCACGATCAGTCGATTTCCTGCCTTGACGCTGCCAGGTGGGGCCTCTACTCTAAGGCCATCGCCCCCGGGCGTGGCGCCCTGGGGCAGTCTGCGAGCAAAGTTGTTCGCGGTGGGGCCCTCCGCAAGAGCGGCGCACACCCGGATGACTCGCGTTCCGACGAGACCACGTCGCCTGCCGTTCGCAGCCGAACGCACGACGCACTCGGCTGCATTCGACGCCCCGGGACCAGAGCGACCGATTTCCAACATCAGGAGTTGCCATGAACAAGTCCGAGATGGTGCAGGTGCTTGCGGAGCGGACCGGACTGAGCAGGGCGGACGCGGCCCGGGCCGTGGAGACCGTGTTCGATCCGGAGACCGGCGTGATCGCGCTGGCGCTCCGCCAGGGTGAGCGCGTGCAGATCAGCGGCTTCGGCACCTTCGAGGCGAAGCAGCGCAGGGCACGCACCGGCCGCAATCCGCGCACCGGCACCGAAATCCGGATCGGCCCGACGGTCAGCGCCAGCTTCCGCCCGGGCAAGGCACTCAAGGACGCGGTCCGGCCCAACGGCTAGCCCGGCGCCGCTCGATTCGGCTATTGAGAGGCCCGGCGAACTGCAGTTCGCCGGGCCTCTGTTGCGCCCGCCCTGTTACTCTGCCCTCGGGGGGGGTCGGCGGGTCCGCGGGGCTGGCGCGCGGTGGCCGCTGCCGCCCGTGCCCCGCCGTGCGGACGGGGGGCCGCTGCTCTTCCGGTCGTAGTCGACCCGGACGGCCCGCCCTCGCAGCGTGGTGCCGTTGAGCGCGCGGATCACCTTCTCGGCCACCGGTGAGGAGACCTCAACCACCGAGAACGTCTCGCGGATGTCGATCTTGCCCACCTGCTCGCCCTTGATGCCGGCCTCGCCCGCGATCGCGCCCACCAGGTCGGCCGGCCTGATGCCATCGCGCGTGCCCAGGCTGATGAAGAGGCGCACGAACGCCACCGCCCCCTCCGCGCCGGCCGGCGCCGACGCCGGCTTCGCGGTCGCGGCTGCGGGTGGGTACCGCCGGCGCAACAGGGCACTCAGCGCCGCCGCCACTTCGCTCGGACTGAACTCGTCGAAGAGCGGTTCCAGCAGGGTGAGCTGCGCCGCGACATCCTCATCGTGCACCGATTGCCGCACCATGCGCCGGTATTCCGCGATCGCATCCTCGCCCGCGCTCTCCAACCGCTGCGCCTGCAGCCCGAGACCGGCTTCCGCGGCGATCCGCCGCAGGTGCGCCACCTCGCGGGGCAGCACCAGTACCATGCCGCCCTTGCGGTGCAGCGACCGCAGCAGCTCGGCATCGAACGGGACGTCGAAGCTGATGTCCGCGCCCGTAGCCGGTGCGGCATCCGCGGCTTCGACCCGCAGCGTGCCGGCGCCCGCCGGCAGGCCGCGCCAGCCGAGCAAGCCGCGCAGCGCCGCCGCGGCCGGCTCGCTGCGCGTCACCACTATGCTGGCCTCTCCGGCTCGCTGCCGCACCAGCCGCACCAGCGCGTCCTGCTTCTGCGCCTCGGGCACGATCACGTAGCCGATGCTGCCCGTGGCCTCCGGGGTGATCCGCTCCCGCGCATCCGCCGGACGGGCCGGGATGGTCATGGCGCGCCGCGCGTGCGCTTCGACGTAGCGCTCGATCTCCGGGGTCAGTTCCGCCGCGGTCACTACCCGCTGCGCCCCGCGAGGTACCAGCGGCGTGAGCGTGTCCACGGCCGCACCGCCGCCCAACCGCATGATCAGGTCCAGGTCGGCGAGCACCAGCAGCTGCACCGCTTCCAGCTTGAGCTGCGACGCCTGCAGGCTGGCCAGGGCCGCGGTCGCGGTCGCAACCAGCACGTCGCCGCCATCAGGTCGCCAGCCGGCCAGCAGCGCCCGCACCCGCACGCCCGCGCTCTCGCCCAGCTGCGCCAGCTGGCCGGCGGTCCGCGCCGCCCCGTCCGCGGACGGCACCAGCACCAGCGCCCGCACGCCAGCGGCGGCTTCCGCCCCGGCCAGGCGGTCCAGCAGCGGCAGCGCGTACGCCCCCGTCACCCCCGCGCCCGAGGACGCGTGCAGCACCAGGTTCCCGCCCCGGCGCAACACCGGGATCGCCGCCGCCTGCAGCGGCGTCGCTTCCGTCCACCCCTGGGCCGCGGCCGCCCCGGCCCGCCGCGGGTCCAGTCCCAGCTCCGCGAGTTGTGCCACGCTCAGACCCTCGACAATCCGCCCGGCAGGCCGTCGGCGGGTTTCCGCCCGTCGCCCGGCTGATAGGGCAGCATCGTCATGTAGTACTCCACATCCAGGTCCAGCCGCGAGGTTCGCAGCTGGTCCGTGGCCGCCTCCACTACCGTGTCCAGACCGTGACGGTGCGCCGAGATCTGCACCGTGCCATCCCCGCCGCGCAGCGTCACCGAGTGGCCGTCCCCGGCCACCTGCTCGATCGGCAGCCGCGCTGTCAGCGTCCGCACCGCGAGCGCCAGTGCGTCCGCCACGGACGCGGCCGTATACCGCTCATAGTTCATGTCCCGTCCAACCTTCTCGTTCGTCGTTCCCGCCGCGGGACTCTTCCGGTCCACCGCCGGACCTCTCAAATCTCGCCGCCCTGCCGGGCGGCTGCAACCGCGCGCGTCGCCGGTCACCTGGCCACCCCGGGGCGGGCCAACGCGCTCGCTCTCGCCACTTCCCCCCCGCCACCGGAAGTGGTGTATTCAGCAGTCGAGGTTGTCAGGGTCGCCCTGTACCACGCCTGAACGGTCCGGCCGGCGTGCCGGACCAGGCCAAGCCGGGAGGAATCCGTGAGCACCACCGACGCGCCAGCCGAGCCGAAAGCGTCCCGCTGGGAGGACTACGTCGACGTCTTCTTCTCTCCGGTGGAGCTCTTCGCCCGCCGCGCCAATGACTCCGTGAAGCCCGCGTTCTGGACGCTGGTGGTGCTGGGCGCGATCGCGTACTACGCGTTCCTGCCCATCAACCAGATGGTCATGCGCGCCGCCATGGTCGCGGCCGCCCAGGCCCGCGGCACCGATGCCGCAGCCGTGGAGGCGGCCGCCGGCGGGATCGTGCGCATCATGAGCTACGCCGGCGGCATCATGGTGGCCCTGAGCTTCGCGTTCACGATCGCGGCCGCCGCCCTGCTGCTGGTCCTGATCGGCCGCATGATCGAGGTCAAGGGCAGCTTCCGGCAGGCGTTCCTGATCGCCACCTTCGCGGCCTTCGTCGCCCTGCTCGCGCAGGTGGCGGCCAGCGTGAACGCCATGATCGTCGGCGAGGGCCTCAATCCCCTGCGCGACCTCTCCTTCGGGCCGCTCCGCTTCCTCGATTACGAGGCGCTGCCCAAGGCGCTCCCGCCCCTGCTCCGGCGCTTCGAGATCTTTGCCATCTGGCAGGCGGTGCTCTGGGGGATCGGCACGCACGTGGTGCTGAAGGCCACGAAGGCGCAGGCGGCCATTGCCGCCATCGGCACCTCGCTCCTGTTCGCGCTCCCGGGCGTGATCAGCGCCGCCTTCGGGTTCGGGCAGCAGGCCGCCCGCTGCCCGGCGGGGGCGGGCGGCGGCGCTGCCGCCGCCCGCCCCGACATCTCAGCCGAGCGCCCTCGCTAGCGCGTCCATGGTTCCCGGCAGGTAGCCCCGCCCGAACAGGTTGACGTGCACCAGTAGATAGTACAGCTGGTACGCCGCCCGCCGCTCCTCCAGCCCCGCCCGCTCCAGCGGCCACTCGTGGTCGTATGCCTGGTAGAAGCCTCGACCGAAACCTCCGAAGAGCGCCGCCATCGCCAGATCCACCTCGCGGTGCCCGTGGTAACAGGCCGGATCGATGATCGCCGGCTCGCCGTCGGCCAGCAAGTGGACGTTCCCGCCCCAGAGGTCGCCGTGCAGCAGGGCCGGGCCCTCAAACCCGCCAGCGGCCCGCAGCGTCGGCAAACGGTCCAGCAGGGGCGTGAACGCCAGCGCTTCCGAGCGGCGCAGCAGGCCGGCATCCCGCGCCCGCACCAGCTGCGGCTCGAGCCGGCGGGCGCGCCAGAAGCAGGCCCAGTCGGGCGGCGGCCCGTTCGCCTGCGGCAGGCTGCCGATGAAGTTGTCCGTCGGCCAGCCGAAGCCACTGGCCTTGCTGCCCTGCCGGTGCAGCCGCGCCAGGCCGGCACCCAGCCTCTCCCACGCCTGCGGTCCCGGCGGCCCCGGCTCCAGCCACTCCAGGGCCAGCCAGCCGGTGCCCGCCGCGAGCACCTCCGGCACTCGTACTTCGCCGGCTTTCCCCAGGACCGCCAGCGAGTCCGCTTCCGCCTTCAGCAACGCGCCCCCGGGTGGCTCTGGCGGCGCCAGCTTCAGGAACACCGGCGGCCCGCCCTGCAACCGCACCTGGAGCGTGGTGCTGATGCAGCCGCCGCCGACCCGGATCGCGTCCACCACCGACACGCGACCGAAGCGCGGCTTCAGCGCGCTCGCCAGCTCCGCCGCCGTCCCCGCGCACAGCACGGGAGCTCCCGCTCCGCGCGGCTGTGCGCCAACAGCCCCCGGCAGGCGCGCTCCACCATGTCGTGCACCGCCTCGAAACCGCCATCCTCGTCGTAGTACGGGTCGGGCACCTCGGCATCCGGCGGCATGCCCGGCTCGAACGCCCGGAGCAGTGCCAGCCGCGCGCGTGTGCCGCGGCCATCCGTCAGGGCCTGCAGCCGCTCGAGGTTCTCGCCGTCCATGGCCAGGACGTAGTCGAACTGCTCCAGGTCCGTCGCCCGTACCCGGCGCGCGGTGTGCTCCAGCACGATGCCCCGCCCCACCGCGACCGCGCAGGTCCGCGGGTCCGGGGCGTCGCCCTGGTGGTATCCTGACGTGCCGGCCGAATCGATCCGGAATCGGTCCTGCAGGCCGGCTTCCGCCACCAGCTGGCGGAAGACACCCTCCGCCAGCGGCGAACGACATATATTGCCCAGACACACGAACAGGACGCCAATGCGCTCCATGCCTCGCCTTTCCCTTCGCCTGCGGGCCATCGCCCTGCCGCTCGCCGCGGCCACTCTCGCCGCCTGCCGCGATTCCGCCAACACCGCGGCCAGTGCCCAGGCACCGCCCCTCTGCGAGCCACCCCGCCAGGTCGCCATTCTCCCGAGCGACATCGTGGAGGCCAGCGGCGTGGTCTTCAGCCCGACACACCCGGATCTGCTCTGGGTGCACAACGACTCGGACCGATACCTCTACGCGCTCGATCGGACCGGTGCCCTGAAAGCGCGCGTCGCCCTCCCCGGGCTGCAGCCTCAGGACTGGGAGGACATCGCGGCCGGCCCGTGCGCCGGTGGCAGCGGCTCCTGCCTCTACCTGGCCGACATCGGTGACAACGGCAACCGCCGCACCGGGGTCAGTGTGCTGCGCATCCCGGAGCCGGCGCTCACCGACACCGTGGCCGCGCCGCCGGAGCGGTTCGCCTTCCAGTACGCCGACGGACCGCGCGATGCCGAGGCCATGTTCCTGCTGCGCGGCCGGATCCACATCGTCTCGAAGGGACGCAACGGCCCGATCAGGCTGTACCGTGCGCCGGCCGTGCTCGGGCCCCAGGCCATGCCGCTCGAGCCCGTCCGCAACTTCACTGACGGACTCGTGCAGATCCCGGATCAGGTCACGGGTGCCGACGCCACTCCCGCCGGGGACTGGGTCGCGATCCGCACCTACACGTTCCTGGACCTGTATCGCGTGACCGGCGACACGCTCGAGACCGCCCCCAGTGCCCACACTCCGCTCGCCGCTGCCGCGGAGCCCCAGGGCGAAGGAGTGGCCATCAACGGCGCCGGCGAGGTGGTCCTGGTGAGCGAGCGGGCCCTGGGCCTGCCCGCCCCCCTCTCCTACCTGCGCTGCCGCCTGCGCTGACCGGCCGGGTGCAGCTCCGGAACCGCACCTCCATGCGGCCGTACTCCACGGCCCCGGCGGGGATCGTCACCCGCAATCTGGCATAGCCGCCGGAATCGCCGGGGAGCACGGTCCCACCCTGCACGCCCGAGGGCGCGGTGACCGTGCGCATTACGACGTCGTACGCGCGACCGCTCCGCCCCTCGACCAGCAGCACGTACTCGCCGCCTTCCTGGCGGAAGTCCAGGATCCGGAGTGACCAGGGCGAGTCCCCCACCCGCAGGTCTTCCTCGGGCGCGAGTACCTCCACACCGCCGCGATACGCGATCTCGATCTCCGCGTCCGCGGCCAGCGGCAGCTCGACCGTTGCGTGCACGTCGTGCGCGGTCTGCTCCACCTGCACCGGCACGTCCTGGCCCTGCACCGTGGCCCGCTCGACCCTCGCGCCCAGCGGCAGCGCGGGCGAGAGCCGCACCCGCATGCTGCCATCCCCCTGCCGCTGCAGCTTCACGCGGTAGCTGCCGGGAGCGCGCCTGATGGTC